>NZ_MWLP01000073.1:0-2808 GCF_010634885.1 Microbacterium sp. B35-04
GTCTCGCTCGTTCCTCGCTCGCTCAACGACCGCATATCGGTCACGGCTTCGCGATCCGCGTGTACGAGTCGGGCCGGCGGTCGCGGTAGAACTGCCAGTCGTCGCGCATCTCGCGCACCATCTCGAGGTCGAGGTCGCGCACCAGCAGCTCCTCCTGGTCGCCCGAGCCGCGCTCGCCGACGAAGTTCCCCCGGGGGTCGATCACCTGGCTCGTGCCGTAGAAGTCGACCGCGAGGTCGCCGTACTCGTTGTCTTCGCGGCCCACGCGGTTGGGCTGCAGCACGAAGTAGCCGTTGGCGACGGCCGCCGCCGGACCTTCGACCTCCCAGAGCCGGTTGGACAGGCCGGGCTTCGTGGCGTTGGGGTTGAAGACCATGTGCGCGTCGGCGAGGCCGAGCTCGCGCCAGCCTTCGGGGAAGTGCCGGTCGTAGCAGATGTACATGCCGACGCGCCCGACGGCGGTGTCGAAAACGGGGTACCCGAGGTTGCCGGGGCGGAAGTAGAACTTCTCCCAGAAGCGGTCGAGGTGCGGCAGGTGGTGCTTGCGGTAGCTGCCGAGGATGGTGCCGTCGGCATCCACCAGCACCGCGGTGTTGTAGTAGACGCCCGTCTCGGCCTCCTCGTAGATCGGGAGCACCATCACGATCCCGAGCTCCTTGGCCAACGCGGCGAACCGCTGCACGATCGGGCCGTCCACCGGCTCGGCGAAGCGGTAGTACTTCTTGTCCTGGGTGATGCCGAAGTAGGGCCCGTAGAAGAGCTCCTGGAAGCACACCACCTGCGCACCCTGGGCTGCGGCATCGCGCGCGAACCCTTCGTGCTTGTCGAGCATCGACTCTTTGTCGCCCGTCCACGTGGTCTGTGAAATCGCCGCGCGTACCGTCGTCATCGTCTCTCCGTTCGTGAACCGGCGCGTGCCGTGTTCCTCGTCCCTCGGGTGGGACCGGCGGGGTCCGCTCCCGCGGCGACCCTGCACCCCGATCCTGTCGACCCGACGTTTCCCGTCGGTTTCGGCCTGTGACGCGACAGTAAAGCCTGACCCGGTGCGGCGCAATGGTTGGTTCGGCAGACCTTTCAATCGATCGCGGGGCGGATGCCGCGGCATCCGTCGTACATCTCCGGACGGATGCCGCCCCACAGGGCTTCCCGTAACGTGAAACGGTGTTCCGCCGCCTGAAGACGTACCAGCTCGTCGCCGACCTGTCGGTCGCGCTGGTCTTCCTGCTCATCGCCTGGCCCCTCGAGGCGGTCATGGCGACCGGTGCGTTCGGCGTGGAGTACGGATTCGGCGCGGAGGGGCACACCGTATTCGGGCTGCTCGTCGCGGGCCTGTTCAGCGCGGCGCTGGCGCTCCGCCGACTCTCGCCCGCGCTCGCCCTGGGCATCGCGTGGATCGGCGCCCTGGTGCAGATGGGTCTCGGCCGTCCGCCGAGCTTCTCGGACGTCGCGATCTGCGCCGTGCTGTACGCCACCGCCGCGTACGGGTCGCGGCTGGTGTACTGGGCGGGCTTCGCGTCGGCGATCGTCGGAGCCCTGGTGATCACGGTCTACCTCTTCGCCGGGCCGGTGTTCGCGGGGGGCGGGCTGTCGTGGGAGACGCTGCCGCTGGCTCTCGTGCTGCTCGTCGCGGCCGCGTTCGCCCTCGGGCTCTCGTGGACCGTGGGCGCCCTCGTGCGCACCGCGGTGAGGGCGCGGGAGAATCGCGAGGCGCAGCAGCGCGCCGAAGCCGAGACGGTCGCGGAGCAGGAGCGCGTGCGCATCGCCCGGGACATGCACGACGTGGTGGCGCATTCGCTCGCCGTCGTGATCGCCCAGGCCGACGGTGCGCGCTATGCCGCCGCGGCGGATCCCGCGGTCGCCACAGACGCGCTGGCGACGATCTCGACCACCGCCCGTTCGGCGCTCGCCGACGTGCGGCTGCTGCTCGGTCAGCTCAGGCACCGCCAGGGCGACGGGCCGCAGCCGACGATCGGCGACCTGGAGGAGCTCTACGCGCAGGTGCGCGCGGCCGGGGTGCAGTTGCGGGTCGACGTCGATCCCGCGCCGCAGCCCAGTTCGGCAGAGGGCCGTCCAGCAGAGGGTGAGCCGGCGGCCGCCGTGCAGCTCGCCGTCTACCGCATCCTTCAGGAGGCGCTGACGAACTCCCTCCGCCATGGCGCTCCCGGCGGCCCCGTCGACGTGCACCTGGGATGGCTGGCGGACCGCGTCGAGCTCGATGTGCGCAACCCGATCGTTCCAGGCACCCAGCCGGGGCGGTTCGGCCATGGGCTCATCGGCATGCGCGAGCGTGCGCAGCTCGCCGGCGGCAGGCTCGACGCGGCCGACGAGTTCGGCGCCTTCACCGTGCGCGCGCACATCCCGATCGGAGATCTCGCATGATCCGCGTCGTGCTGGTCGACGACCAGGCGCTGTTCCGCGCCGGCATCCGCATGCTCATCGACTCGCAGCCCGACCTGGAGGTCGTCGCCGAGGCCCCTGACGGCCGTGAGGGGATCGATGCGGTGCGCCGGTCGCGGCCGGACGTGGTGCTCATGGACATCCGCATGCCGGTCCTGGACGGCCTCGCGGCCACCGCGGAGCTCCTCGCCGACACCCCGGAGCCGGGAGTGCCGTCGCCGCGCATCGTGATGCTCACGACCTTCGACCTCGACGAGGCGGCGGCCCGGGCCATCCGGCAGGGCGCCAGCGGGTTCCTCCTCAAGGACGCCGACCCCGAGTTCCTCCTCGCCGCGATCCGCACGGTGCACGCCGGATCAGCCGTGATCGCGGCATCCGCCACCCGCGAGCTCTTCGAGCGCTTCACGGATG
>NZ_MWLP01000074.1:0-20252 GCF_010634885.1 Microbacterium sp. B35-04
CATCGGTGGCGCGCGCGCCGTTGATCCACGCGTCGACGAGGCCGAGAGCGCTGAGGCGCAGGCGCGCCGACGCGGGCACGCCATCGAGGGGGAACTCGGTGCGCAGCAGTGGGACGGGTCCGTCGGCGGGCGTGTCGTTGCCGATGACGGCCGCCTCGAGGTCGGCGCCCTCGACGCCGGCCTCGACCACGATCGGCTCGCTCCACGCGGTCCAGCCGGTCGTCGTCGCGACCCGCACCGCGAAGGCGCGGCGCTCGCGGGGCGCGAGCGCTCCGGGGATCGCGACGCCCGCAGTGCGGGTGGATGCGACGGGCTCCGACGCGACGAGCTCGGCACCCTCGGGACCCTCTGCGAGCTGGTAGCCCTCGATCCGGGCACCGGCGTCGTCGGTCTCGGCGCGCCAGCTCAGACGCAGGCCTGCGCGGGGCACACCGAGGAGGCCGGTCCCGTGCTGCGTGCGGAGTGCGACGACGCGCGTCGCGGCATCCACTGCCGAGGGAGAGGGAAGAGCCGTCATGGCTGTGTCCTTTCGTCGGTCGGCCGCATCGCCGACCCGCTCCACCATCGTGAAACGATTCATGGTTCTTGTCAATCGAAGTGTAGACCGTTACACGATCGTGACGGATAAGTTCCCGATCGCCTGTTGACCCGGCCCTCGAACGGACGTACCTTACGAGGGTTGAATGGTTTCAATGCCCTGAGGGCATCGACTCCGCTCGGCAGAAGCACCAGGGAATCCGGCAGCGTGGGCGGACCATCCGCTCAGCTTTACAAGGAGGTAAAGATGAAGAGCTCCCCGACCAGGAGATTGCTCCTCGCGGGTGCGGGCATCGTGGCACTGGCTGTGCCGCTGGCCGCATGCAGTGGTGGTGGCAGTGACGACGGCACTGTCGAGATCTCGTTCCTGACGCAGAACACGGGCACGAACGTCGAGGTCGCTGAGGCGCTGATCGAGGCGTTCGAGGCCGAGCACGACGACATCACGGTGCGACTGGAGACCCAGCCCGCAGGCACCGAGGGCGACAACCTCATCAAGACCAAGCTCGCCACCGGCGAGATGGAGGACGTCTTCTACTACAACTCGGGATCGCTGTTCCAGGCGATGAACCCCGACCAGAACCTGGTGCCCCTCGACGACGAGCCCTGGGTGGACGACCTCCTCGACACCATGACTCCCGTCGTGTCGACGGAGAACGGCATCTACGGGGCGCCGTTCGGCGCGACGCAGGCCGGCGCCGTCGTCTACAACAAGCAGGTCTACGCCGACCTCGGGCTCGAGGTGCCCACATCGTGGGACGAGTTCGCCGCCAACAACGAGGCGATCAAGGCCGCCGGCATCACGCCGGTCATCCAGACCTACGGCGACACCTGGACGAGCCAGCTGTTCATCCTGGGCGACTTCGGCAACGTGCTCGCGCAGGACCCGGACTGGGCCGAGGAGTACACCGCGGGCGAGCGCAAGTACGTCGACGAGCCCGCGCTGGCGGGGTTCGCCAACCAGCAGGCGGGGTTCGAAGCAGGGTGGTGGAATGAGGACTTCGCGTCCGCGCTGTACGACGACGGCGCTCGCATGGTCGCCACGGGCGAGGGTGCGCACTACCCGATCCTGACCGGCATCGTCTCGACCTTCCAGCAGAACTACCCCGACGAGCTCGAGAACATCGGCGTGTTCCCCCTGCCCGCGCAGAACGCCGAGGACACCAAGCTCACGGTGTGGCTGCCCAACGCGGTCTACATCCCGAAGACCACCGAGGGTGACCAACTGGAGGCCGCGAAGACGTTCGTCGAGTTCCTCAATTCGCCCGGCGGCTGCGAGGTCCAGACCACGGTGATGGTGCCGAGCGGGCCGTTCGCGACCAGCGCCTGCACGCTCCCCGACGACGTGCCCGGGCTCCTGAAGGACATGCAGCCGTACTTCGACGAGGGCAACACCAACCCCGCGCTCGAGTTCCTCTCCCCGATCAAGGGACCGAACCTCGAGAACATCACCGTCGAGGTGGGCTCCGGCATCCGTTCAGCGGAGGACGGCGCGGCCCTGTACGACGAGGATGTCGTCAAGCAGGCTCAGCAGCTCGGCCTCGAGGGCTGGTGACCCACCGGGCCTGATATCGCAGTAAACCTGTGGGGGTCGCGTCGTCCGCGGCGCGACCCCCGACGACATCAACGGAGATGACAATGACGAGCATCGCGGAACGCCCGCGCGAGAAGACCGCCCCACCGCCACGCGCCAAGCGCAAGTCCATGAAGAGCATGTACCCGACGTGGTTCTACATCCCGTCCGCGGTGCTCTACATCGTCCTCTTCGCTGTCCCGACGTTCGCGTCGTTCTACTTCGCACTGACGAGATGGACGCTGTTCGACTCCACCTTCATCGGGCTCGACAACTTCGTGACGTTCTTCACCGAGCCGATGATGTTCCAGAGCCTCATCAACACCTTCATCTACGCGTTCCTGACGTCGGGAGCGAAGGTCGTGCTGGGACTCGCCCTGGGGGTGCTGCTGACCGGAGCCATCCTCGGCCGCGGCTACCTGCGCTCGACGATCTTCTTCCCGGTGCTCGTCTCGACCATCGGCGTCGGGGTCACCTTCAAGGTGCTGATGGACCCGTTCGACGGTCTCATCAACAAGTCGCTCGCCGCCTTCGGCATCGACGGCCCGGACTGGCTGACCGATCCCGCTCTTGCGATCTACTCGATCGCGCTCGTCGACATCTGGAAGGGCGTCGGCATCGCGACGCTGATCTACATCGCGGGCATCGTGGCGATCCCGCAGGAGTACTACGAGGCGGCGAAGGTCGACGGCGCCGGGGCGTGGAAGAACTTCTGGCACATCACGCTGCCGCTGGTGCGCCCCGCGACGGCGACTGTGGTGCTCCTGTCGCTCATCGGCGGGCTGCGATCGTTCGAGCTCATCTGGGCAATGACCCGCGGTGGTCCCGGGTTCTCCAGCGACGTCATCGCGTCGGTGGTCTACAAGCAATACCAGGCCGGTTTCTACGGCCTGTCGACCGCGGGCAACGTCGTCCTCTTCCTCGTCGTCGCGGCGATCATCATCCCCATTCAGTACCTCCTCACTCGCCGGCAGGTGGAATCATGACCCTCACCCGCGCCATCACCACCGCTGACACCAAGGGGCGGATCCCGCGTGCCGACCGCCGCCCCATGACCGTCCGGCGCTTCCTGCGCAAGTACCTGCTCGGCATCATCGCGATCCTGCTGTCGATCGTCGTCTTCATCGTGCCGTTCGTCTTCATCTTCCTCACGGCCGCGAAGAACTCGCAGGAGTCATCGCTTCTCGAGTTCTCTTTGCCTCAGCAGGGCTGGTACCTGTGGGAGAACTTCCTCACGGTGCTGCAGACGCGGGACTTCATCCTCGTCCGCGCGTTCGTGAACAGCACGATCCTGACCGTGGCGAGCGTCGCGATCATGGTCGTGCTCGCCGCCATGGTCGGCTACGTGCTGCAGCGTCGCAAGTCCCGCTGGAACCACCTCATCAACTTCTTCGTGCTCGCCGGACTCATCGTGCCGCCCGCCGTCGTGCCGACCATCTGGGTGATGCAGGGACTCGGACTGTTCAAGACGATGCCCGGCATGATCCTCATCGAGGTCACCTTCGGACTCTCGTTCTGCATACTGCTGTTCCGCGCCTTCGTCGCGACCATCCCGCGTGAGCTCGACGAGGCGGCTACCATCGACGGCGCCGGGCCGATCCGGCTGTTCTTCCAGGTCGTGCTGCCGCTGCTGAAGCCGGTCGTGATCACGGTCATCGTGGTGCAGGCCGTCAATGTGTTCAACGACTTCACCAACCCGCTGTACTTCCTGCCCGGCGAGGCGAACGCGACGGTCCAGGTGACCCTCTACAGCTTCTCCAGCCAGAACCTCACGGAGTGGAACCTGCTGTTCATGGACATCCTGCTCATCACCATCCCGCCGCTGATCATGTACATCTTCTTCAACCGCCAGATCGTCGCGGGTATGACCAGCGGAGCGGTCAAGGGGTGATGCGCCGTGCGTTCACCAGAACTCCGCGGGGACGGTCCCGCGGAGCCAGGCGAGCTCGTTGTCGCGGATGAAGATCGACAGCGTCTCCTCCTGAGTGAGCCCACCGCCGAGCCATTCGAACAGGATGCCGAGCAGCGCTTCTCCGGATTGCGCATCGGGATCGGCGACGGCCCGTTCCCACGCCTCGACGAAACCGTCCGGGGTGGGAACGGACCGCACCAGCTTCGAGATGTACTTCGGGCCCGGCATCATGACGTGCGCCGCGGCGAGGGCCGCACGTGCGGCCGCGAGCGTCAGGTGCAGCCCGGCGTGGCGGCGCAGGAACTCGTCGTCGCGCTCGACCGCCTGACGCAGGAAGTACCCGCCGTACAACCGCGCCTGCGAAAGGTGGGAGCGGACACGTTCGTCCCACACGTCGTCGGGCAGGGTGACGATCCGCTCGAGCGTGGGCTCGATCTCTGGGAGCACGCTCCAGGCGACGCGAGCGCCGCGGAACGAGGCACGCGTCGGGTCGTCGGCCCGCTGAGCCGCCGTCTCGAGGTACGAGGGGCTCGCGAGCTTGATGTCGATGTACGAGCCGGGATAATCCACCCCGTACCGCTCGATCCAGGCGAATCGTCCCGCCGCGGTCTCGGCGGCGAAGCGCTCGTCGTCGACGACGAAGTACACATCGACGTCGGAGTCCGCACGCTCCCTGCCCTGCGCCACCGATCCGATCGCGACGACCGCCAGCGCGCCGGGCTGCTCGCGCACCGAATCGACATAGGCGGCCAGCGCCCGTTCGTGCTGCTCCACGTGTGCTCCTTCGCATCGGGTCGGGCACCACGCTATCGACACCACGACGCCCGACCGCGTACGATTCGACGGGAAGCGCTTTCCGGTTGCGGGGGTCGAAAAGATGTCGTATCGTTGAAACGATTCAGCGCCCCGATGGCCTGTCACCGCCGACACCACGGCCACACACGAAGGAACACCACGCCATGACGAGCGAGACCACGCCAGCCGGACACGGGCGTCCTGAGGCTCTGCGCAGCGCGTCGGCGCACCAGGGCGCGGGCGTGCGGCGGGTCTGCTTCCAGCTCCTGGTACGCCCCGAGCTGCTCGACGAGTACGTCGCCCGCCACACCCCGGTCTGGCCCGAGATGCTCGCCGAGATCGAGGCCTCCGGCCGCCGCAACTACTCGCTCTTCCTGGGCGAGGGCGGGCGCCTCATCGGGTACTACGAGACCGACGACGACGAGGCGGCCCAGGCATATCTCGCGAACTCCGAGGTCGCCGGCCGCTGGGAGGCCGAGATGGGGCGTTTCTTCGTCGGCCTCGATGGCCGGCCCGATCAGGCGGCCACCCCCCTCACCGAGATCTTCCACCTGCACGACCAACTCGCCGCAGCTTCGGCCGCGGCATCCGACAACGAAAGCAACGCATCATGACGACGCTGTCACCCGACATCCTGTCCGCCCTCGAAGGCCAGGGCATCGAACTGCCGAGCTGGGCGTTCGGCAACTCCGGCACACGCTTCCGCGTCTTCACGACCGCCGGCACGCCGCGCGACCCGTACGAGAAGATCGCGGACGCCGCGCAGGTCAACGCCTACACGAAGCTCGCGCCCAGCGTGGCCCTGCACATCCCGTGGGACAAGGTCGACGACTACGCCGACCTGCGCCGCCACGCCGAAGACCTCGGCGTGAGCCTCGGCACCATCAACTCGAACACGTTCCAGGACGAGGACTACAAGTTCGGGGCGCTCACGCACCACGACGACCGCATCCGCAACAAGGCGATCGACCACCACCTCGAGTGCATCGACATCATGGACGCCACCGGCTCGCGCGACCTGAAGATCTGGCTCGCCGAGGGATCCAACTACCCGGGGCAGGCCGACATCCGCGCGCGTCAGGACCGCCTGCAGGACTCGCTGCAGAAGATCTACGACCGCCTGTCGGACGAGCAGCGGCTGGTGCTGGAGTACAAGTTCTTCGAGCCGGCGTTCTACCACACCGACGTTCCGGACTGGGGCACGTCCTACGCGCAGGTCGCCTCCCTCGGCGACAAGGCGATGGTCTGCCTCGACACCGGCCACCACGCGCCCGGCACCAACATCGAGTTCATCGTCATGCAGCTGCTGCGCCTCGGAAAGCTCGGCTCGTTCGACTTCAACTCGCGCTTCTACGCCGACGACGACCTCATCGTGGGCGCGGCCGACCCGTTCCAGCTGTTCCGCATCATCTTCGAAGTGGTGCGCGGCGGCGGGCTCAACAACCCCGACGTGGCGTTCATGCTCGACCAGTGCCACAACGTCGAGGACAAGATCCCCGGCCAGATCCGCTCGGTGCTGAACGTGCAGGAGATGACCGCGCGGGCCCTCCTCGTCGACCGCGACGCCCTCGCCGCGGCGCAGCAGGCGAACGACGTGCTCGGCGCCAACGCCGTCTTCATGGACGCGTTCTACACGGACGTCCGCCCCGCTCTGGCCGAGTGGCGCGAGTCCCGCGGACTCGCCGCCGACCCGATGGCCGCGTACGCGGCGTCCGGCTACCAGCAGCAGATCGCCGCGGACCGCGTCGGCGGCACGCAGGCCGGCTGGGGCGCCTGACCTCGTACAGCACCCAACGGGGCTACGCCCCAAACCCCCCGGCCGCTGACGCGGACCAAGACCCACCGGGGGTGTGGGATGCCGATCCCCACACCCCCGGTGCACCACCTCGATCCCGGCACTGCTGCCGGGTCCGGACCCGAAGGATCCAGATGAGCGAGCCCTACTCCGCCGCCGACGGCCTCGTGCGCGTCTACCCCGCCCGTGAGCCCCACGGCACCGGACTCGTGTGGGCGCACGGCGGCGCGTTCGCGTTCGGCGACCTCGACATGCCCGAGTCCGACTGGGTCGCCGAGCAGCTCGCCGCCCGCGGCACGACGGTCGTCTCGGTCGACTACCGCCTCGCCCCCGTTCCCGAAGGATGGGATGCGGCCGGCCGGACGAGCGGCGGCGACCACTACCCCGCGGCATCCGATGACATGCTCGCCGCATGGTCGTGGACCGTCGACAACGCGGGCCGCCTGCGGATCGATCCCGAACGGCTCGCGATCGGCGGCACCAGCGCCGGCGGCAACCTCGCCGCCGGGGCGACCCTGCGACTCATCGAACGACGGGCGGTGAACCTTCCGGCCCTCGTGCTGCTCGCCTACCCCACGCTGCTCGCGGTGCAGCCGGCGCCGGATGCCGCGCTCCGTGCCGCGCTCGACGCGCAGCCCGCGGCCGACCGGTTCCGGCCGGAGATGGTCCGCGCCATGTACGAGAACTATCTGGGCGGCCCGATCGACGACGCGCCGCTCGCGGCGATTCCCGGGAACGCGCGCCCTGACGACCTCACGGAGTTCCCGCCCACGCTCATGGTCAACGGCGATGTCGACGAGCTCCGCGTCTCGGGTGAGGCGTTCGCCGCGTCCCTGCGGGCTGCCGGGCGTCCGATCGAGGTCGTCACCGAGCCGGGCACCGATCACGGTCATCTGAACCGCCCGCAGGAGCCCGCGGCATCCGTCACCCTCGCTCGCTTCGCGACCCGCCTCGCCTCCCTGTCCCTCGCCGGTGCTCGCCTCGCAGCACCCGCCTCCGCTCCCGCCTCATTCGCCTGAGCGACATCAGCCACCTCAGAAGGAATCCAGCCATGACCAACCCGGCCGTCTCCGACCTCATCACCCGGTCCAACCGCCTCGGCGCCGATCCGAAGAACACCAACTACGCCGGCGGCAACACGTCGGCGAAGGGCACGGAGACCGACCCGGTCACCGGAGAGCCCGTCGAGCTGCTGTGGGTCAAGGGCTCGGGCGGCGACCTCGGCACGCTGAAGGAGTCCGGCCTCGCGGTGCTGCGCCTGGACCGCATGCGCGCCCTTGTGAACGTCTACCCCGGCGTCGAGCGCGAAGACGAGATGGTGGCCGCGTTCGACTACTGCCTGCACGGCAAGGGCGGGGCCGCGCCGTCGATCGACACCGCCATGCACGGTCTCGTCGACGCGGCGCACGTCGACCATCTGCACCCCGACTCGGGCATCGCGATCGCGACCGCCGCCGCCGGCGAGGAGCTCACCGCGAAGGCCTTCGGTGAGAAGGTCGTGTGGGTGCCGTGGCGGCGCCCCGGCTTCCAGCTGGGCCTCGACATCGCCGACATCAAGTCGAAGAACCCGCAGGCGATCGGCTGCATCCTCGGCGGCCACGGCATCACGGCGTGGGGCGACACCTCCGAAGAGGCCGAGCAGAACTCGCTCTGGATCATCGAGACCGCCGCCGCGTACATCGCTGCGAACGGCAAGGCCGACCCCTTCGGCGGCGTCCGCGCCGGCTTCGAGGCGCTCCCCAACGCCGAGCGCCGCGCCAAGGCCGCCGCGCTCGCACCGACGGTCCGCGGACTCGCGTCGACCGACAAGCCGATGGTCGGCCACTTCACCGACGCCGACGTCGTGCTCGACTTCCTCGCGTCGGAGAAGGCTCCGGCCCTCGCCGAGCTCGGCACCAGCTGCCCCGACCACTTCCTGCGCACCAAGGTCAAGCCGCTCATCCTCGACCTGCCCGCCTCGGCCTCCGTCGAGGACTCGATCGCGCGACTGCAGGAACTGCACGAGGCGTACCGCGCCGACTACCAGGCCTACTACGACGCCCACGCGACCGCCGACAGCCCGGCGATCCGCGGCGCCGACCCGCTCATCGTGCTGATCCCCGGCGTGGGCATGTTCTCGTACGGCGCGAACAAGCAGACCGCCCGCGTCGCCGGCGAGTTCTACGTCAACGCGATCAACGTGATGCGCGGCGCCGAGGCGCTGTCGACGTACTCCCCCATCTCGGACGCCGAGAAGTTCCGCATCGAGTACTGGGCGCTCGAAGAGGCGAAGCTGCAGCGCATGCCGAAGCCCAAGACCCACCAGGGACGTATCGCCCTGGTCACGGGCGCGGCATCCGGCATCGGCAAGGCGATCGCCGTCCGCCTCGCCGCCGAGGGCGCGTGCGTCGTCATCGCCGACCTCGACCTCGAGAAGGCGCAGGCCGCTGCCGCCGAGCTCGGCAACACGGATGTCGCCATCGGCGTCGCCGCGAACGTCGCCGACGCCGACGCGATCCAGGCCGCCTTCGACGCTGCGGTGCTCGCGTTCGGCGGTGTCGACCTGGTCGTCAACAACGCCGGCCTGTCGCTGTCGAAGCCGTTGCTGGAGACCACCGAGAAGGACTGGGATCTGCAGCACGACGTGATGGCGAAGGGCTCGTTCCTCGTCTCGAAGGCCGCCGCGAAGATCCTCATCGAGCAGAAGCTCGGTGGTGACGTGATCTACATCTCGTCGAAGAACTCCGTCTTCGCCGGTCCGAACAACATCGCGTACTCGGCGACCAAGGCCGACCAGGCGCATCAGGTGCGCCTGCTCGCGGTCGAGCTCGGCGAGCACGGTGTGCGCGTCAACGGCATCAACCCCGACGGCGTCGTGCGCGGCTCGGGCATCTTCGCCTCCGGGTGGGGCGCCAACCGCGCCGCGACGTACGGCGTCAAGGAAGAGGACCTCGGCCAGTTCTACGCGAACCGCACCATCCTCAAGCGCGAGGTCGTGCCCGAGAACGTCGCCGACGCCGTGTACGTGCTGACCGGCCCGGAGCTCACGCGCACCACGGGCCTGCACATCCCGGTCGACTCCGGCGTCGCCGCCGCGTTCCTTCGATGACCCCGCGTTCTGGGCGTTTCGTCTCGCTCGTTCCTCGCTCGCTCAACGACCGCCACCAGATCCCGGTCGTTGAGCGAGCGAAGCGCGTCGAAACGCCAGGAGACCCATCATGAGCGGCGGAGTCGTCGCGGCGGTCGACCTCGGCGCGACCAGCGGGCGCGTCATGCTCGGCTACGTGGACGACGGGATGCTGCGCCTCGAGCAGGTCGCACGATTCCCGAACGGTCCCGTGCCGGGGCCGGACGGGCTCCACTGGGACTTCTCCGCGCTGTACCGCCACATCGTGGAGGGGCTCACCGAGGCGTTCCGACGCGAGCCGGGCATCGCGAGCATCGGCATCGACTCGTGGGCGGTGGACTACGGCCTCGTGCACGGCGGCGAGCTGCTCGGCGAGCCGTTCCACTACCGCGACGAGCGCACCGCCCGCGGGGTCGCGGCGGTGCACGCCGAGGCCCCCTTCGAGGAGCTGTACCGCCGCAACGGACTGCAGTTCCTCCCCTTCAACACGCTGTACCAGTACGCCGTCGAGGCGCGCCTCGCCGACGCCGACGTGTCGCTCCTCATCCCCGATCTCGTCGCGTTCCTCCTCACCGGGGTGCGCGTGGCGGAGCGCACGAACGCCTCCACAACGGGTCTGGTCGACGTCCGCACCGGACAGTGGGACCTCGAGCTCGCTACGCGAGTCGGGATCCCGGCATCCGTGCTCCCCCCGCTGGTGGATCCGGGCGAGCGTCTCGGCACGCTGCACGGTGAGGCGCGCGAGCGCATCGGCGCCCCGCTCGAGGTGATCGCGGTCGGCTCGCACGACACGGCCTCCGCCGTCGTCGCCGTGCCGCTGAGCACCCCGGACGCGGCGTACATCTCGTGCGGCACCTGGGGCCTCGTGGGCGTCGAGCTCGACGAGCCCGTCGTCAGCGACGCGGCGCGCGAAGCGAACTTCACGAACGAGGGCGGCGTCGACGGACGTGTGCGCTTCCTCCACAACGTGACCGGCCTGTGGCTGCTCAGCGAGGCGGTGCGCACCTGGGAGGCCGAGGACGGCGCGGCGATCGATCTTCCGCGATTGCTGGATGCCGCAGCCGCCGTCACCGGCGACATCCCGCTGTTCGACGCCAACGACTCGCGTCTGTCGGCCCCCGGCGACATGCCCGCGCGCATCGCGGCTGTGCTCGCCGAAGGCGGCAGCCCCGTGCCGGCGACCCGCGAGGCGTTCGCGCGCACGATCGTCGAGAGCATCGCCCAGGCGTTCGCCGACGCCGTGGCGACCGCGGGCCGGCTCACCGGCCGCGACATCGACGTGATCCACATCGTCGGCGGCGGGGCCCTCAACCGGCTGCTGTGCCAGGCGACGGCGGACCGCTCCGGGCTTCCTGTGCTCGCGGGGCCGGTCGAGGCGACCGCGCTCGGCAATGTGCTCGTGCAGGCGCGCGCGCACGGCTGGTTCGGACCCGACGCGACCCTCGAGGACCTGCGCCGCGCGGTCGCGGCCGGCGCGGCTCCCGTACGATACGAGCCGCGCGCGTAGTCCAACGCACGGCCGGCGCGGGCGCGGGTGCCGCGGCCGGGCGCACCGCGCAGCAGCTGAAGGAGTGAGCACGTGACCGCATACGCAGCGGCGTTCGATTGGGCGCGACGGCAGGTCGACGAGGAGCGCCTGCCCACGGCGGTCCTGGGCGTCGCCACCGCCGACGGCGTGGCCGCCCTCGACGCGTTCGGCGCGACGAACGGCCGCCGTGCCGCCGTCGACGACCCATACTGGCTGTTCTCCATCACCAAGGTGCTGACGGGCCTGACCGCGGCGCGCGCGATCGAACGCGGGCAGCTCACCACCGAGACGCCGCTGTCGTCGGCGATCCCCGAGTTCGGTGCCGGCCGCGACGACGTGGTGCGCCTGGGTCACCTCGCAAGCCACACCTCCGGCATCCGTGAGCCGTCTCTCGACCCCGCCGAGGGGCTGCGCACGGCCCTGCTGGCACCGGGTCGCGACTTCGCCGCCGGCACCGCCTCGCGCTACTCGACGGTGGCGTTCGACGGCATCGCCGAGCTGGTGCGGCACCGCACCGGACGGACATGGGATGCCGACATCGCGGGGTGGGCGCCCGCGCTCGGCGCGAGCGGGCTCACGCTCGACCCCGCCGCCGACCCGCACACCGTGGTCGATGCGGAGCGTCTCGGTCTCGACATGCGGGGGTTCGCGAGCCACCGCAGCCCCGGCGCAGGCATGATCGGCACCGCCGGCGACCTCCTCGCGCTCGGGGCAGCACTGCTGCGGATCGGGCAGGGCGAGCCCGGCGGCGTGGTGCAGCCGGCGACGCTGCGAATGATGCTGCGGCCGCTCACCGGCGACATCCCCCGCCTCGAGCCCTACCCGGCCCAGCGCGGCCAGGACTGGGGCTTCACCTTCAACCTCCGCACGCGAGCGCCCGGTCTCATCGACCGCGACGTCTTCGGCCACGGCGGCTGGGCGGGCACCGAGTTCTGGGTGCACCCGACCGCCGGCGTCGCCTATGTGCTGCTCACGAACCAGGCGGAGCGGCCCGGCGTCGACGCCGACGAGCTCGACAACGCGGTGGTGTCGGGCGTCTAGCGGCCTCCGGCCGGCGGGCGTCCGGTCGACGTGCGCACCTTCAGCTCGATCTCGAAGCCCTCGTGCACGGGCTCCGTGCGCCCGGCGAAGCGCTCGAGGAGCATCTCGACCGCTCGAGCGCCCATCGCCTCGCCCGGCTGGTGCACGGTCGTGAGGCCGAGAGCGGGGTGCGACGCCATCGGCACGTCGTCGTAGCCGACGACGGAGAGGTGCCGCCCGAGCTCGGCGGCGGCGCGCATCGCCCCGAAGGCGAGCTCGTCGTGAGCCGCGAACACGGCCGTGACCGGCGTGCCGGCCTCGAGCGTGCGGCGTACGACCTGGTAGGAGTTCCCCTCCCCCTCGTCGGTGCGCCAGACGACGGCCCGGTCGCGGTGGCCGGCGGCCGCCATGGCCGCGGCATACTCGCGCAGGCGCACGCCGTGCGGGAAGGGCTCGGCGTGGTCGGACTCGGGCAGCGTCAGGTGGGCGATGTGCGTGTGCCCGAGGGCCAGCAGATGCTGCATCGCCGCCTGCGCCCCGGCCGCGTCGTCGCCGGCGACCACGTCGTAGCGGTCGGAGGTGTCGTGTCGCCCGAACATCACGACCGGCACCGATGCCGAGATCCGCTCCAGCCCCGCCTCGTCGACGCGGGGGGAGACGGCTATGAGGCCGTCGACCTGGCGGTCCACCAGAGCCTCGAGCGCCCGCAGCCCTTCGCGCGACCCTGCCTCGGCGGGGGCGATGATGAGTTGGTACGGCGTCCCCTCGAGCGCGCCCGTCGCTCCCCGCACGATCCGCGCGAAGAAGTGGTTCGCGAGGTCGGGGAGTTCGATGCCGAGCGTGTATGTGCGCCCGCGCATCGCGCGTGCGGCGATCCGCGGGCGGTAGTTCAGCTCGGTCATCGCCGCCGTCACACGCGCGCGCATCGCATCGCTGACGCCGTAGGCGTCACGCAGCACCTTCGACACGGCCGCACGCGACACGCCTGCCGCCAGCGCGACGTCTTCGATGGTCGCCGCACGCGGCCGATGGACACTCATGAGACGAGGGTAGTGGCGGGCGGCGCAGCGACGCCGGAGGGGACCGCGCGCGCTGTCACCGCCCCCTCCGGCGTCATGGGCTACCTGACCGAGAAGGACGCCTCGGCGTCGGCGTCGACCGAGCCGCCCACCGACACCGTGTAGGTGCCGGGCGCGGTCACCCATGCCGACGCACCAGCGTCCCAGTACTCGAGCAGGTGCATGTCGGCGAGGTCCTCTGCCGACAGCGTCACCTGCACGTTGCGGTGCTCGCCGGGCTCGAGCGTCACGCGCTCCCAGCCGATCAGGCGCTTCGAGGGCTCACCCGAGGCGTCCGGCAGCTCGAGGTAGACCTGGGCCACCTCGGTGCCGGCGACGTCGCCGGTATTGGTGAGCTTGAACCGCACACGGATCTCCTTGTCTCCCGTGGTCGACTGCGGCGTCACCGTGACCTTGTCGTACGAGAACTCGGTGTAGCTCAGACCGTGACCGAACTCGAACAGGGGCTCGATGCCTTGCGCCTCATACCAGCGGTAGCCGACCTGCAGGCCCTCGCTGTAGTCGACCTGCCGGATGCCGGACGCGTCCAGCACGCCGGGGTACTGCGCCTCCGAACCGGCGGTCGGCGTGTCGGCGAGCGAGACGGGGAACGTCATCGGGAGCTTTCCCGACGGGTTCGCATCGCCGTACACGAGTGCCGCGAGCGCCGGGCCGAACTGCTCCCCCGAGTGCCACGCGTGGAAGACCGCGTCGACGTCGTCGATCCACGGCATCTCGACGGCGGACCCCGCGTTGAGCACCGCCACCGTGGAGGGAGCGGATGCCGCGACCGCCGCGATCAGCTGATCGCCGTTGCCGTCCAGCCGGAGGTCGGGCAGGTCCTGACTCTCACCCATCGTGTAATGGCCGAACACGAGCGCGACATCGGCAGCGGATGCCACCGCCGCGGCCTGCGCCACGTCGGCACCACTGTCGTACACGACTTCTCCGCCGGCCTGCGTCACGCGCTCGGTGAGAGCGGTGAGCGGGTCGACGAGCGCGGTGCAGTTCAGCACCGGCCCTCCGGGTCCGAACGGGAAGTCCCAGCCGCAGCCGGTCTGCGCGCTGACGCCCCCGGTGGGGACGCTCGACGCCGTCTGCCCGATGACGGCGACGGTGAGATCCCCCGACGCCAGGGGCAGCACGCCGTCGTTCTTGAGCAGCACCGTGCTCTGCTCGGCGATCTCGCGGGCGAGCGCCTTGTGCTCGGGCGTGGAGACGTTCGCGACGGGCGTCGCGGGCACCGGGTGGTCGAACAGGCCTCCCGCGATGTAGGAGCGCACCACGCGGAACGCGGCTTCGTCGATCCGCTCCTGCGTGATCTCACCGGCGGCGAGTGCGGCATCCAGACGTGCGGGCGTGAACCAGCGCGGGCGGTTCAGCTCCTGATCGAGACCGGCGTTCAGCGAAGGAGCGGTCGAGTGCACCGATCCGAAGTCGCTCATCACATAGCCCTCGAAGGGGTAGTCCTGTCGCAGGCTCGTGGTGAGGATCTCGTTCTCGCACGCCCAGGCGCCGTTGACCTGGTTGTACGAGCACATGAGGCTGCCGGGATCGCTCTTGCGCACCGCGATCTCGAACGGCAGGTCGTAGATCTGCTTGAACGTGCGCTCGTCCATGTTGGATGAACTGGACTGCCGCGCGATCTCCTGCTCGTTCGCCACGTAGTGCTTGAGGTTCGCGATCACCGGCTTGTCCGGGTTCCCGTCCTCGAGACCGCGCACGTTCGCCGCGGCCATGAGGCCAGAGAGCACGGGGTCTTCGCCGAAGTACTCCGAGCCCCGGCCCGACAGCGGTGTGCGGCCCGAGGCGATGCCGGGTCCGAGGACGACCGCACTGCGCTTGTCGAAGGACTCGCTGCCGTGGGCGACGGCCTTCTGCTCGCCGAGCTCGAGGTTCCACGTCGCGGCCACGGCGATGGGCCCGGGCCACGCCGTGGTCCCCGCCGATTGGTAGACGCCGTCCGGTCCGTTGGCGTAGATGACGACCGGCGTACAGGCCACCTGCGCGGGGTACACGACCGGCGCTTCGCCGGTGAATCCGGGGTTCCACGTCGTGCGAGCGGGGTCGTTCGCCGGCTGCTCGACCAGCCAGCGGTACTTCTGGTGCTGCGAGCTGGCGTCGAGCAGCGCCTGGGCCCGTTCGTCGGCGGACTTCGACGAATCCATCCACGGCACCGTCGCGCAGTCCACCGCGGCGGCCGGCGCGGCGACCGCGACCACCGCCCCGGTGCTCACCAGCGTGGCGCCCAGCAGCACCGCGATCACACGTCGACGCCTGCGCGTTCGGCGCGGCTGTCGCTCGTTCTCGGACAACGTCATCGTCGTTCCTCTCCGTCGAGGAGCGATCCGTAGACCGCTCTACATATGTAGACCGCTCTACGGTGACACGCGGCATCCATGAACGTCAAGGTTCTTCTCCCACCGTGATCCACACGCGGAAAGGTGGATGCCGCGCCTCAAGCGGCGCGCACACGTGTCGGGCCCACGCTCATCCGGGGCGCAGCCGGCGATGTCAAGACCCCGGCTCCCGGCATCCTTCCGGGGTTAGCGTGTCTCCATGGACGAACCGCGAACCGAAGACCAGACGCCCGGCGAAGCCACCCCGGGCGACGAGAGGCCCAGCAGCGGCGACGAGAACCCGGTCGGCGGGGACGAGACCACCGAAGAGCAGCTGGAGGCCGACAACCCCGTCGAAGCCGACACTCTCGAGACCCTGGACCCCGACAACCCCCCGGCCTGACCGAAGCGGGTCGCTGACGAAGGGTCCGAGCCCTACGCCTCGCGGGTGATGGTCACCTTGACGTGCAGGTTGCTCTTGAACGGTCCGGCGTAGACGCCGCGCAGCGGCGGGACGTCGCCGTAGTCGCGTCCGCGACCGACCAGCACGTGCCGGTCGCCGATCTCGATGTTGTTGGTGGGGTCGAAGCCCTGCCACTCCCCCGCGAACCACTCGACCCACGCGTGAGACTCGCCGGTCACGGCGACACCCACCTCGGCCGACGGCCGCGGGTGCAGGTAGCCCGAAACGTAGCGCGCCGGGATGCCGACCTCGCGCAGGGCGCCCAGGGTGACGTGCGCGATGTCCTGGCAGACGCCCTTGCGCGCCTCCCACGCCTCGCTCGCGGTCGAGTGCACGCCGGTGATGCCGTGCATGTACTCCACGGCGTCACCCACCGCGACCGAGATCGCGTGCGCCGCACGGCCGGGGTGGTCGTGCTCTGCGGCGATGCTGCGCGCGAGCTCCGCAACCTCGGCGTGGGGGCGCGTGCGCCCGGTCTGCGACAGCTGCTCGACCGTCTCGATCGAGCGGGCCGACTCGCGGGCGAGCTCGTCCCACGTGAGGTCGATGTGCTCGAGCGGGCGCGGACGCACCTCGACCAGCGAGCGGGCGGTGATCGTGAGCGACGAGTGCGGCGACAGCACGTCGAACGCCGCGACCCGCGTGCCGAAGTAGTCGACGTACTGGTTGACGGATGTCGACGGCTCGATGTCGAGCGACGAGTTGAGCACGAACTGGCTGTCGGTGGAGCCCGGGAGCATGCGGGCCTCGTTGTACGAGGCCGTCACGTCGCCGAGATAACCGAAGCCGGTCTGGTGCTCGATGCGGAGTCTCTTCATGATCGCCGCCCTGGTTGCTGTGGTTCGACAGGCTCACCAACCGGTCGAAGGGTCATGAGATCTCTCCGATCCAGCTGGGCTCGGCCTGGGTCGGGAAGAATCGGCCGCGGATCGCCTCGGATGCCTCGCGCGTGACCGTCTGCACACGGTCCATGTGCGTCGGCAGCTCGCCGAGGATCTCGGAGATGGGCCGGTACTCGAGATCGTTGCGGATCTGCCCGAGCGCCCGCAGCACCGTGTTCGAGTGGCCGACCCGGTCGGCCCGCGGGTCGATCGCGCTCATGCACTCCTCGGCGCGCTGGATCGAGTAGATGATCGAGCGGGGGAAGAGCCGGTCGAGGAGGAGGAACTCGGCCGCGTTGCGGGCGCTCG
This sequence comes from Microbacterium sp. B35-04, assembly GCF_010634885.1. Taxonomy (NCBI): domain Bacteria; kingdom Bacillati; phylum Actinomycetota; class Actinomycetes; order Micrococcales; family Microbacteriaceae; genus Microbacterium; species Microbacterium sp. B35-04. The sequence goes on from NZ_MWLP01000074.1 coordinate 17,317, forward strand.
GCATGCCGCGATACGTCCGGAGATACGCCTCGTAGGCGCCGCACGAGCGGAGGATCGTGGTCCACGACGGACCAGATGCCTCGGTCAGCGACCGCGTCGCCAGCAGGCGCGCCGTCATGTCGGTGCGCTCGATGCTGCGTCCGAGCGTGAAGAACTGCCAGGCTTCGTCCCGGCTGGTGGACGAGTCCACGATGCCCACGGCGAGCGCCGCGCGCTCGCGCACCCACTGGAAGAACTCGTGCACCCGGTCGTTCTGCAGGCGCCGCGGCATCCGTGCATTCGTGGTGTTGAGGGTCTCCCACAGCTCCGACGAGACGATCTCCCGTGCCCTCCGGGCGTTCTCGCGCGCCGCGGTGAGGGCGTAGGCGATGCTCGACGGGTTCATGCGGTCGACGGCGAGACGTGCCAGCACGTCTTCGCGGCGGACGTGCTCGACGCCCGGCGGCGGGGCGGAGCCCATGACGCTGAGGAGCGACCGGCACGCGGTGTCCTCGTCGATCCACGGGTCTTCGAGCAGAAGCTGCAGATGCACGTCGAGGATGCGCGCCGTGCCGTCGCTGCGCTCGATGTACCGCCCGATCCAGAACAGGCTCTCCGCGATGCGACTCAGCATCCCCGCTCACCACCTGACATGTCCCGATTTCGGTCGTTCCTGGGCATTCTTGCGGGGGATTCTGGGACATGCTTCGCCGACATCGGGACACGGCGGGGGGAGGAGACGGATGCCTCGACCGCGGCCTGCTGCTGCTGCTGCTGCTCCTGCTGCTCGACCCGCGAACGCGGGCGGTCGTGCGGCGAGTGCGTCGGCTCGGTCTGGGCGTCGTAGATGATCGGGACGGCGGCGGTCACCGTGGACGCCTGGTCGGCGACGAGCTCGGGCACGCCGCGGCCGTGGCCGTACTCGACCTGCCCGGGCGCCGAGCCGCCGACGATCCACGTGTCCTTCGAGCCGCCGCCCTGGCTGGAGTTGACGACGAGCTGGCCCTCCGGCAGCGCGACGCGGGTGAGGCCTCCGGGGAGCACCCACACGTCTTCGCCGTCGTTGACAGCGAAGGGCCGCAGGTCGGCGTGGCGCGGGCGCATGCCGTCCTCCACGAGGGTGGGGATCGTCGACAGCATGACCACGGGCTGCGCGATCCAGCCGCGCGGGTCGGCGCGCAGGCGCTGCCGGAGCCTCTCGAGCTCGGCGGGCGAGGCATCCGGTCCGACGACCAGTCCCTTGCCGCCCGAGCCGTCGACCGGCTTCACCACGAGCTCGTCCAGCCGGTCGAGCACCTCTTCGAGGGCGCCCGGGTCTTCGAGCCGCCAGGTGTCGACGTTCTTGAGGATGGGCTCCTCGGCCAGGTAGTAGCGGATGAGCTCGGGCACGTAGGTGTAGAGCAGCTTGTCGTCGGCGACGCCGTTGCCCACCGCGTTGGCGATCGTGACGTTGCCCAGGCGCGCGGCGAGCATGAGCCCGGGCGCACCGAGCATCGAGTCGGCGCGGAACTGCAGCGGGTCGAGGAACTCGTCGTCGACCCGGCGGTAGATCACGTCGACGCGCTTGGGCCCGCGGGTGGTGCGCATGAACACCTTGCCGCCGATGCACAGCAGGTCGCGGCCCTCGACGAGCTCGACGCCCATGAGCCGCGCGAGCAGCGTGTGCTCGAAGTAGGCGGAGTTGTAGACGCCCGGGGTGAGGACGACGACGTTCGGGTCCTCGATGCCGGCCGGCGCCGAGGCGCGCAGCGCCGCGAGCAGCTTGTTGGGGTAGTCCCCGACCGGACGCACCCGCATCGAGACGAAGAGCTCGGGCAGGGTCTGCGCCATGACCCGGCGGTTCGAGATGACGTAGCTGACGCCCGACGGCACGCGCACGTTGTCTTCGAGCACGCGCATCTCGCCGTGCTCGTCGCGGATCAGGTCGATGCCCGACACCTGGATGCGCACGCCGTTGGCGGAGTGGATGCCGGCGGCCTGGCGATAGAAGTACTGCGAGCTCGCGATCAGCCCGGCGGGCAGCACCTCGTCGCGCACGCAGAACTGGTGCCCGTACGCGTCGTCGAGGAACGCCTCGAGCGCCCGCACCCGCTGCTTCACACCGGCCTCGATGCGCGACCACTCGTCGTACGTGATCACGCGGGGCACGGCATCCAGTGGGAAGGGTCGCTCCTCGCCCGCGAAGTCGAACGTGACGCCCTGGGCGAGGTACGAGCTGGCGAGCGAATCGGTGCGACCGCGCAGTTCGTCCTGGGTCATCTGGGCGAGCGCCTGGTACAGCTCCCGGTAGGCCTCGCGGGACTCGGCCGGCGCACCCGGGTGGGCCGGGTTCCCGAACATCTCGTCGAACGCGGGAACCCCCGAGGGCGTCTTGCGCGGCGCCAGCGTGGAGCCGTAGCCGTCGAACAGATCACCCATCCGCACAGCCTAACCGGGACCGTGTTGCCGCGGTGTTTCGACGGATGCCGCGGCCCGGGCGACCGCGCCGGCCACGAGCGGCAGCGCCGCCGCGCTGTCTCCGCGATGAGCGCCCCGACGCGTCGCACGCATCGCGTGCTGCCGAACGGCCCCGGCCGCGGCACGCGAAGCCTACGCTGGCAGCATGGCAGCGGCCCCAGGTGCGGCACGCGCCCCGGCCCCACTGACGTGGATCGCGGGCGTGGCCGCCGTGCTGTTGGCGGCGGGCCTCGGTGAGTTCGTCGCCATGATCGTCAGCCCCTCGGCGAGTCCGGTGGCAGCGATCGGCTCTGCCCTCATCGATGTCGCGCCCTCCTGGGCGAAAGACACCGCCATCGCCCTGTTCGGCACCGCGGACAAGATCGCGCTCGTCGTCGGTATCGCCCTCGCGATGCTCGTGCTGGCCGCCCTGGCGGGCTGGCTTCAGGCGCGCAGGCCGCCGTGGGGCGTCGTCCTGGTCGCGGTCTTCGGAGTCACCGGTGCCGTCGTCGCGGCGACCC
>NZ_MWLP01000075.1:0-3066 GCF_010634885.1 Microbacterium sp. B35-04
GCCCAGCGCATCGCCGACGACGCCGTCGCGGAGGCCGAGTCGTACGCCAAGGACCTCATCGAGACCGCTCGCAAGCAGTACCGCGAGATCATCGAGCGGGCGCAGCACGTCGCCCACTCGATCGAGAAGCAGGCAGCGGCCCACCCCGGAGCGGTCGCCGAGGCCGCCGCCGCCACCGCCGCCACCGCCGCCACCGCCGCCGAGCCCGGACCGGCCGCGGCACCCGCCGTCGGCGTCCGGCCGGCAGAGCCCTGGGCCGACAGGTCCCCCTCGTTCGCGTTCGCGACCGACGATCTCGCGGCCGCGGGGCCGGCATCGCCGGACGATGTCGTGCGCGCCCGCCAGTTCGCCCGCATGGCCACCGCCCAGGTGCACTCGCTCCTCGAGTCGATCGAACGCGAACTCGGCCGGCTTGGCGCGACCCCGGCGCAGACGCCAGTGCAGACTCCGGCGCAGCCGCCCGCCCCGCCGACCCCCGCGCCGCCGGCACCCGCCGCGCCGGCGTCCGCGGCGCCGGCCCCGCAGGAGCAGCCCGCGACCGACGACCAGCCCTCGAACGACCGCCCGTGGCGACGGGGCAGCGCCGGGCGCTGACCCTCCCGCCGACACCAGCCACCCCGCCACCCTCACGATCGGAGCACCCGCATGACCGACACCACCGAAGCGACCCTGTACCAGCGGCTGGGCGAAGGCGACGGCATCGCCGCCGTCGTCGACAACATGTACCGGCTGATCCTGGGCGACGAGAGCCTGGCCCCGTACTTCGCCGACACGCGGATGGTCGACCAGAAGCGCCACATGGCGCTCTTCCTCGCTGCCGCGGCAGGCGGCCCCGACGGCTACAAGGGCCTCGACATGAAGGCGGCCCACGCCGGTCGCGGCATCACCGACGCCGACTTCGATCGCGTCATCGGTCACGCAGCGACGGCGCTCGCCGACGCGGGTGTCGATGAGGCCACCATCGGCCAGGTCGCGGGCGCCCTGATGCCGCTGCGCACCGAGGTCACCACGGCAGGCTGAGAGGGCCGGGCTCGATCGACGACGCCGTCAAGGGCGACACGCGGCCGTCCTACACTGGACGCACGCTCCACCGACGTCGATCGGAGCCGCCGTGTCATCACCCTGGTCGCAGCGCCGCGAGGTGTCGCCCGAGACATCCCGCCTGCTCATCGAGCGCGCGCACGAAGAGCTCGTGGCGGGCAACGCGACCGACCACCGACTCAGCGATGTCCGGAGCCTCGTCCGCGAGTCCTGGCGGCGTTCGCTAGACAGCCTCGTCGGCGCCGAGGCGCTGCCACCCCTCGACCTCACCGCTGAGGAGCTCGAGGCGTATCGCCGCGCGCACCCGCTCGCGGGCGTGATCGACATGGTGCGCGGCCTGCTGCTGCCGGGCGAGGCCTCCGACTCCGGCGTCGTCGTCGCGGTCGGCGATGCGGCCGGCCGGCTGCTCTGGGTCGAGGGGGACCGCAACGTGCGGCGGCTCACGGGCGACATGGGGTTCGTCGAAGGCGCGAACTGGTCCGAAGACGCCGTGGGCACCGCCGCCCCGGGCACGGCCATCGCGCTCGATCGGTCGGTGCAGATCGCCGGCGCCGAGCACTTCAACCGGCTCGTTCAGCCGTGGTCGTGCAGCGCGGCGCCGGTGCACGATCCCGAGACCCGTCGCATCCTCGGCGTCATCGATGTGACGGGCGGCCTCGAGGCGGTGACCCCGCAGGCGCAGCTGCTGGTGGATGCCACCGCCCGGGCGATCGAGGGCGAGCTCCTGGTGGCGCGGCTTCGCGCCCGCGCCGCCGACGGGAACGGTGTGGGACGCGCGGCGACCCGTCGTCGCCCTTCGACGCGCCGCCCGGAGCGCACCCGAGCGACGCTCCGGGTGCTCGGTCGCGACCGAGCGCTGCTGGAAGTGGCCGGTGAGGGCGTCGAGACGGTGTCCGAGCTCGGTCCGCGCCACGCCGAGCTGCTGCTCATGCTCGCCGTGCATCGCCAGGGTCTGTCGGCCGAGCGACTGGGTGATCTCGTGTATGGGGAGCCCGCCGACGCCGTCCGCGCGGCGGCCGGTGCGACGTCCGTCACACTCCGCGCCGAGATGGTGCGACTGCGCCGGGCGCTCGCGGCATCCGCTCCCGCGCTCGTACCCGAGTCCCGGCCCTACCGACTCGGCGTCGAGATCGAGACCGATGCCCACCAGGTGCTGTCGCTCCTCGACCGCGGCGCGCATCGCGTCGCCCTCGCCGCCTACCGGGGCGATGTGCTGCCGGACTCCGTCGCGCCGGGGGTCGAGGAGTTCCGCGACACCGTCCGTGTGGCGCTCCGCGAGGCGCTCATGGCCGAGGCATCCGTCGATGTCCTTCTCGCGTTCGCCGAGACGGATGCCGGCGCCGACGACGTCGAGCTGCTGCGGCTCTGCCTCTCTATGCTGCCCGCGCGCTCGCCGCGCCGCGCGGGGCTGGTGGCGCGGATCGAGAAGCTCGAAGCCGCTCCCTGATCGCGGACTGTTTGTGACCGCATTGGGCGGCAAGCTGGATTCACGACAGAGAGGAACCGCACATGCTCCGCGGATTCGCCACCATCAGCTACTACGCCGCTGACCTCGACGCCGCCTCGCGCTGGTACGCCGAGGTGCTCGGCATCGAGCCCTACTTCGTCACTCCCGCCTACATCGAGTTCCGCGTCGGGGACTACGAGCACGAGCTCGGCATCATCGATGCGCAGTACCGTCCGCCGATGCCCGACGGGCCGGCCGGCGCGGTCATGCAATGGGCGGTCGACGACGTGCACGCCGGCCTGGCCCGCCTGCTCGAGCTCGGGGCGACCGAATATCAGCCGGTGATCGAGCGGGGCCACGGCTTCGACACCGCGGCCGTGGTCGACCCCTTCGGCAACATCCTCGGCATCATGGAGAACCCGCATTACCTCGAGATCGTCGAGCGGGACCGCGCTCGCCGCGCACCATCGGCCGAGTAGCCCGCCCCCGCCCCCGCCCCCGCCTCACTCCCGCTCGCCAGCGGCCCTGACCCGGTCGTTGAGCGAGCGAGGAACGCGGTCGTTGAGCGAGCTTGCGAG
>NZ_MWLP01000076.1:0-2064 GCF_010634885.1 Microbacterium sp. B35-04
CGGAAACACGCGGAAGACGGTCCCGGCCGACCGCGCTAGCGTGGAAGCATGAGCGAAGAACGATGGGTGTGGGGCGTGGGCCTCGCGACGACCGCCGAAGACGGAACCGTGCTCGACACGTGGTTTCCCTCCCCCGCCGCGGGACGGATCCCGCTCGGGTTCGACCCGCAGCTGGCGCCCGATCAGCTCGACCACCTCGCGGTGGCCGACCCCCGTCGCGCCGTCACCGTGGACGTGGTGGCGGTAGAGGCCGACCTCGACGCCCCGCCCTCCTCCACGCCGGATGCGTATCTGCGCCTTCACGCGCTCTCGCACCTGCTGGTGCGTCCCAACGACGTGAATCTCGACGGCGTCTTCGCGCACCTGCCGAATGTCGCCTGGACCACCGCAGGTCCGATTCATCCCGACACGCTGACCCGGCTCCGCCCGTATCTCGCGCGCGACGGGATCCAGGTGCAGGGCCTCGACAAGTTCCCGCGCCTGCTCGACTACGTCACGCCCCCGGGGGTGCGAATCGCCGACGCCTCGCGCGTGCGCCTGGGCGCGTACCTCTCTCCGGGCACGACGGTCATGCACGAAGGCTTCGTCAACTTCAACGCCGGCACGCTCGGCCAGAGCATGGTCGAGGGCCGCATCTCGCAGGGCGTCGTCGTCGGCGACGGCAGCGACATCGGCGGCGGCGCGTCGATCATGGGCACCCTGTCCGGCGGAGGATCGCACAAGGTGTCGGTCGGCGCGCGCACGCTGCTCGGCGCGAACGCCGGCATCGGGATCTCACTCGGCGACGACTGCGTGGTCGAGGCGGGCCTCTACGTCACCGCCGGCACCAAGGTCGTGCTCCCCGACGAGCCGCGTCGCGCGGACGGCTCTCCCACGACGGTCAAGGGTGCCGAGCTGTCGGGCCGGGCCGGATTGCTGTTCCGGCGCAACTCGCTGACGGGTGCCGTCGAGGCGGTCCGGCGTGCGGGCGTCGGAGTCACCCTCAACGAGGCGCTGCACGCCTGACATCGGCCGGCGGGCCGCCTCGCCGACGTCGGGCATGCGGCCCGGCCGTACCTATCAGCGGCGAATCGCGTTGATCGCCAGGTTGAGCACCCGCTGCCGCTGAGCCTCGTCGTCGAACGATGCGACGGCAGCGACTCCTGACACGAGCTTCACCACGTCGCCGATGGAGATGTCGGGATCGACGTCGCCGGCAGCCTGCGCGCGCTTGAGCAGCGGCTCACCAGCTGACAGCATGATCATCCGGCACTCGGCGAGCACCGGAGACCGGCGGTTCAGTCCGTCCAGCAGCGCGTGCTTCGTGCCAACATATGTCACGAACCGATCGAGCCAGGCGCGCAGCGCGTCCCAGGGCTCGAGGTCGGCGACCTCATCGGCGGCGCGAGCGAGGGCGTCGACTTCGCCGAGGTAGAGCGTCTCGATCAGATCGTCGCGGGTCGGGAAGTTTCGGTAGAGCGTGCCGATGCCGACACCGGCGCGGCGGGCGATGTCTTCGAGAGAAGCGCCGGAGCCCTCCTCGGCGAACGCCTCGCGCCCGGCGGCGACCAGAGCGTCGAAGTTGCGCGCGGCGTCGGCGCGCTGGGGACGGCGCGCATCCAACGCGGATACCCGCTCGACGACCGACATTCCGACGACCTCCCGTGGTGCTGATGGCTGGCGCCCGCCGAGACGGGTGCAATCCGAATGCGAAGTTGTGATTGCGAAACGGAGGCATCCTCCGCTAATCTGAAAGCGGAGGCTTCCTCCGTTCGGAGACCTACCTCCACTTTACTCCGCATTCATCGGATCCGCACCCATCGGAAGGCCCGTCGATGCCCACCATCCCCTTCACCCCTCGCGCAGCGTTCGCGGCGATCGCCCTCAGCGTCGCCTCGCTCGCGCTGCTGCAGAACCTCGTCATCCCCGTCATCCCCTTGATAGCCGCCGACTTCGACGTGACGGCGGATGCGGCAACCTGGACCAACACGTCGTGGCTCATCGCCGCCGCGGTGGCCACTCCCCTCCTCGGCCGGATCGGCGACCTGCGCGGCCGCCGCAACACCTTCCTCGCCGTCCTCGGCG
>NZ_MWLP01000077.1:0-15123 GCF_010634885.1 Microbacterium sp. B35-04
GCGTCGCGAGCAGCGAGGCGCCCACGGCCGGATAGTGACCGGCGATGGTGCCGAACTTGCGGTGGTCACGGCCCAGGTCCTCGATGTAGCCGACGACGTCGCCGACGCGGTCGACGTTGCTGACCATGTGGCCGAGCGCCTTGACGAGCCGATCTCGCTGGGCCGCCATCGCGACCGGGAACAGATCGCGCGTCTCGGGGTGGGCGAGGAAGAGGTGCGCATAGAAGTATCCGGGTACCGCGTCCCCGTGAGCCGCGACCTGAGCCCAGGTCCGCTTGAGCGCTACCGCATCCACCAGTGTCGTGTCCCATCCATCGGTCCGTCGATATCGGCCGACGCTAGCGCGTTCCAGATGTATCTGCAAAGCATGCAGCTGCAAGTGCAACCGGATATCATGGCGGCGAACAGCGCCCGATCTGACGGCGCGTCACGGGTCGGGGGGCCTTATGACCGTGGTGTTGACGAACGGGACAGTATTCGTCGAGGAGAGCCTGCGCGAGCAGGCCGCCGACCTGGTGCGACGCGCGCACGACCGGGGCGCACGGGAGTTCTCCCTCGCCGCCGATGACGGCGAGCCTGTGGCGGTTCCGCCCGACGTGAGCTCCTTCCTGATCCAGGTGCTCCGCGGTCTGGCCCGTGGCCACTTCGCCGTCAGCGCGCTGCCGGCGGAGCTGACCACCACCGTCGCGGCAGAGCTCGTCGGCGTCTCACGCCCCACGCTGATGAAGCTGGTGCGCAGCGGCGAGCTGCCGTCGCGGCAGGTCGGAACCCATACGCGACTGCGCACCGACGACGTGCTGGCGCTGCGCAAGAGCCGCGCGCAGGATCGACGCGCTGCCCTCGAGGCGCTGCGCGAGCTCGACGACGAATTCGGAGCGGATCGATAACCGGCGCCGGGTAGCCTGACCTGGTGCCGCAACGTGTATTCGTCGACGCCGACGTCCTCGCCGCGCGCACCCCGTACGAGTGGCTGGCGCTGCTGCGCGACGAGACCGACGCCTTCCAGCTGCACTCTTCCCCGGCCGTCGTGGCCGAGGCCGTGCGTCTGTGGCGGAGCGGGGATCCGTCCGCGCGAGCGGCGGCGGCCCCGCGGCGCCTGGCTCTTCTCACGGCCAGCCTCGACGAGGTCGTGGGCGCCGCGGAGACGGATGCCGAGCCCGGCGTCGGCGGCCGGGTCGGCGACTCCGCCGTCGAGGACGCCCTGACCACCGGCGCGCATGTGCTGCTCTCGGCGAGCGCCCGCACGCGCGAGGACGGCGACGCTCTGCCGTTCGAGATCTGCACACCCGACGAGTTCCTCTGCCTCACAGACGACACCGCACCCGCTGCCGTGCGCGACGTGACGAGGCAGCGCGCCGCCCAGCCGCTCGCGGACGCCCTCGCCGGCGCCGGGTGCCCGGCGTTCGCCGAGCGCGTGGCATCGCACCTGCGAGCGATCGCCCGCTGAGCCCCCCGGCCGCGTCCCCGAATCGGTGGTTCCTCAGGAGCGCGCGGTCCACCACTCGCGCAGGCGCTGCTCCGCGGCATCCGGCCCGATCACTCCTTCGTCGAGGCGCAGGTCGAGCAGGAAGCGGTACGCCTCGCCGACCTCGCGGCCCGGCGGGATGCCGAGCACCTGCTGGATGCGGTTGCCGTCGAGCTCGGGCCGCATGGCCTCGAGCTCTTCCTGCGCGGCGAGCTCGGTGATGCGGCGCTCGATGTCGTCGTAGGCGCGGGCGAGGCGCGTGGCCTTCTTGACGTTGCGGGTCGTCACGTCGGCGCGGGTGAGGATGTGGAGGCGGTCGAGCTCGGCATCGGCATCCCGAACGTAGCGGCGCACCGCGGAATCGGTCCACGCGCCCTCGGAGTACCCGAAGAAGCGCAGGTGCAGCTCGATCAGCCGCGTCACGGTCGCGATGGTGGCGGAGTCGAAGCGCAGCTCCTGCAGCCTCTTGCGGGCGAGGCGCGCGCCCTTGATGTCGTGGTGGTAGAACGTCACGCCGCCGCCCGGCTCGAGCCGCCGCGTCGCCGGTTTGCCGATATCGTGCAGCAGCGCCGCGAGCCGCAGCGGCACGTCGGGGGCGGCATCCGGATTGCGCTTCTTCTCGAGATCGATCGCCTGGCGCAGCACGGTGAGCGAGTGCTCGTAGACGTCCTTGTGGTGGTGGTGCTCGTCGACCTCGAGCTGCAGCGCCGGGATCTCGGGAAGGAACTCGCCGATCAGCCCGGTCTCGACGAGCAGACGGATGCCGCGCACCGGGTCGTCCGTCGCCAGCAGCTTGACGAGCTCAGCTTGGATGCGCTCGGGGCTCACGATCTCGAGGGTCTGGCGCAGCTCCGCCATCGCGGCCTCGGTGGCGGAGTCGACGGCGAAGCCGAGCTGCGACGCGAAGCGCGCGGCCCGCAGCATGCGCAGCGGGTCGTCGCCGAAGCTGACCGCCGGGTCGGCAGGAGTGCGGAGGATGCCGTGCACCAGGTCTTCGACGCCGCCGGTCGGGTCGACCAGGGTCTGCCCCGGCACCCGCAGCGCCATGGCGTTGACGGTGAAGTCGCGGCGCGCGAGGTCGCCCTCGATGGTGTCGCCGAACTCGACCGTCGGCTTGCGGGTCACGCCGTCGTAGCTGTCGGCGCGGTACGTCGTGATCTCGACCTGCTCGCCGCGGACACGGGCGCCGATGGTGCCGAACGCCCGCCCGATGTCCCACTGCGCCGAGGAGATGGGCTTCACGATCTTCAGGATGTCGTCGGGGCGGGCATCGGTCGTGAAGTCGAGGTCGTTGGTGCGGCGGCCGAGCAGCGCGTCGCGGACGGGGCCGCCCACGATCGCGAGGTCGAAGCCGGCGTCGGAGAAGGCACGCGCGAGCGTGGCGACGACGGGGGACTCGGCGAGCGCGCCGAGGCGCGCGACGCCCTCGGCCATGTTGAGCATGGGCTCCAGCCTACCGAGGGTCCAGGCTGCGCCAGCCGCGCACGTCACGCCGCGAGCCGCAGGAATCCGGTGAAAGCCAGCTCCCGGACGCGGGGAAGAAGGTCGGCGCGCAGCGCAGCGGGGTCGACTTCCAACAGCTCGGCGATCGCATCGACGAGCGCACCGATCGGCAGATCGCCGTCGCACGCGCCGACGAGCGCTGCGAGCCCGGGGTCGACGCTCAGCGCACGCCCGAACCCGCCACCCTGTCGCAGTTCGATGACGGTCGGGTCCTCGGCCCCGGGCAGGTGGTGCCGGGCTTCGGTGACGTCGTGGGCGACATGGAAGACGGATGCCGCGAGCCCCGCGTCGTCGACCCCCGCCAGGCGGTCGTGGGCGTCGAGGGCCGCCGCCAGGTGGGCGCCGATGCTGTCGCCGGCGAGGGCGGTGTGGAGCGTCTCGTACCGCGCCAAGGTGGGCGCGCCCGACACCGGACGCCGCAGCAGCAGGTAGCCGAACCCGATCTCGGTCACGCCGCGCGCGCCGAAGTCGTCGAGCCACGCGTCGACCAGCCGCGCGAAGCCGGGCCCGCCCGGCAGCGTGCCGCCGTCGCGCACCCACAGCTCGGCGTACGACAGCGGGTCGAGGCTCTCGCGCTCCACCACCCACGCGTCCAGCGGCACCGGCGACGATGCGACCCAGTCCCGCACGCGCTCCAGCCCGGGAACGCCGTCACGGGTCTCCCAGTTGCCGAGCAGCTGCGCGGTTCCGCCGGGGGCGAGATGCGCGCCGACGCCCGTGACGAACGCCGCCACGACGTCGTCGCCGACCATGCCGCCGTCGCGGTACTCGTAGGCCGGCACGTCGGCGACGCGCGGCGTGATCACGAACGGCGGGTTCGACACGATCCGGTCGAACTGCTCGCCGGTGACGGGTTCGAAGAGACTCCCGAGCCGCACCTCGATGCCGTCGATTCCGTTGAGCAGCGCGTTCAGCCGGGTGAAGCCGAGGGCGCGCGGCGAGATGTCGGTGGCCACGACGTGGTCCACCTGCGCGCGGGCGCGGAGCGCCTGGATGCCGCATCCCGCGCCGATGTCGAGCCCGTGGCGGGCGGGCGTCGGCAGCTGCAGCCCGGCGAGCGTCAGCGACGCGCCGCCGACGCCGAGAACGTGGTCCTCGGGCAGCGGCCCGCCGAGCGCGGCCTCGTCGAGGTCGCTCGCGATCCACCACTGTCCGGTTCCGGACGCATCCGTGTACGACTGCGGACGTACCACCGCGCGCGGTTGCACGCTCGTCCCCGTGGTCGCCGCGCTGTCTTCTGCGGCGCTGCCCTCGGCGGCCGCGGCGCCGGCGTCGGCGACGGTCGCCAGGCCCAGGTGCGCGAGTCCCTCCGCGCCGGCGCGGACGAGCGCTTCATCGACGGATGCCGCAGCCTGCGGCATCCCGAGCACGAGAAGCCTGCCCAGCACGGCGAGGGCGTCGCCGCGGTCGCCGAGCGCGCGCGCGGCGGGCGTTCGCAGACCGCGGGCGATGGCGTCGTCGGCAGCCGCGCCCCACGCGTCGCGCAGCGCCTCGGCGGTGAAACCGGCGTCACGGAGGTCGTCGGCGAGGTCACGGCAGAGGGCTGGATCCGGTTCGGGAAGCACGGGTCCATTCAACCGCGCCGCGCCCAAACGCGGCGCCAGGCACGTTCGCAGGCGACGCGCGCGGGGCGGCGTCGGGCGGGCTCCGAGGCGCGGACCGTAGAATCGCACTCGATCGTGCGGTCAGGCCATCGCACAGGAGCGAACCCCCCGACAGGATCATCGTGACCCCACCGCGAGCCCCGCAGCGCCCCGTGCGCCGCGCCCCGCGTTTCGTGACCGCCGCCGTCGCGGCCGTTGCGGTGCTTGCGGGGCTCCTCGTGCCCGGCGGCGCCATGGCGGCAAGCCCCCAGCCCTCACCCAGCCCGACCTCGACGATTCCCGCCGGCACCACCGTGTTCACGCTGTCGCCGCTCGCCAACGGCATCGTGCGCCCCGGCGATCCGCTGAGCGTCACCCTCTCGCTGCAGAACGGCACGGACGCCGCCACCGCCCCATTGACCGTGACGCTGTCACTCGGCCGCACCCCGCTCGCCGACCGCGACGCGCTCGGCGACTGGCTCGACCAGGCGGACGCACCGGCGGCGCTCGACCAGGTCGCCACGGAGACCTTGGGCGCGGTGGAGCCGGGTTCGGCCGAACGACAAGGCATGACGATCGCGTCAGCCGACCCGGTCCTCGCGGGTCGCGCGCCCGGGGTGTATCCGCTCGCCGCGTCGTACGAAGGCGACGGCGGTACGGTGACCGCCACGAGCGCGATGATCGTGCCTCCTGACGACGCCGCCGACGTCGGCATCGGGGTGATCGTGCCGATCACCGCGGGCGCGCTGAGCGAAGGGCTGCTCACCTCGGAGGAGCTCGCCGTGCTCACGGCGCCCGACGGCGATCTGACCACCCAGCTCGACGCCGTCGCCGACACCGGCGCGATTCTCGCGGTCGACCCTGCCGTGCCGGCCGCGATCCGGGTGCTCGGCATGTCGGCGCCCACATCGGCGCTCGATTGGCTCGCCCGCCTCGAGAGCCTCCAGAACTCGCGCTTCGCGCTGCAGTTCGGCGATGCAGACGTCACCGCGCAGCTGCAGGCCGGAGCGCCCCAGCCGCTCGCGCCGACGTCGTTCATCGCCTACATGTCGCCGTCGGACTTCACCGCCCCGACGCCCACGCCGACCACGACACCCGTACCCACCGCCTCCGGCACGCCGACACCGACGCCCACACCGACGCCGCAGCCGTCCGACTCGCTGCCGAGCACCGACACGCTCCTCGCGGTCGGCCCGGCCACACGCCCGGCGGTCTTCTGGCCGGCCGACGGCACCGCCGACGCCGACATCGTCTCGCGCCTCGGAGAGCTCGGCACCGAGGGAGCGTCTGCGGCGACGATCGTCCCGTCCTCGACAACGAAGGCCGGAGCCGCCGGCCGCTCCGTCTCAGCCCGCGGTCTCGTCGGTGACGCCGAGGTGCTCGTGTACGACAGCGACGTCTCGTCGGCCCTCGACGAGGCGTCGCGGAGCGACGAGCCCTGGCTCCGCGGTGCGCCGCTCACGACCGCCACCGCGTACCTCGCCTTCGCCGCAGCCGACGCCGACGGCCCGCTCCTCGTGACGGTCGGGCGCGGTGACGGACGCCCGGCGTTCGGACTGGCGGCGGCCATCTCGGCCGCCGTGTCCGCGCCGAACGTCACTCCCCGCGCCCTTCCCGCGATGGCTGCCGGCGAGGCGCGGGAAGTCGAGCTCGCGGGCACCGAGGCCTCTGCGGAGCGGGCGGCGGCGGCATCCGCTCTCATCGGCGGGGAAGGCGAGCTCGCCCGGTTCGCGACGATCCTCGACCAGCCGCCGCTGCTCACCGGCCCCGAGCGTGCCGAGATCCTGCAGTTGCTCGGCGTCGCGTGGATCGGCGACGACACGTGGCCCGCCACGATCGCCGAGCACCGCGCCGAGACCGTCGACGCCCTCGGCTCCGTCGCGCTGCTGCCGACCAGCCCGAGCGACCTGTACGGGTCGAACGCCGCGCTGCGGTTCTGGGTGCGCAACGACCTGCCCTACCCCGTCAACCTCGTGCTCTACACGACCCGCGACAACCTCCGCCTCGACGTTCAGGGCGAGACCCCCGTCGTCGCGACGCCGTCGAGCAACACGCGCGTCGAGGTGCCGGTGCAGGCCAGGGTCGGCCGCGGCGACGTCACCCTCAGCCTCCAGCTGCGCAGCCCCGCCTTCGTGGCGATCGGCGAGCCGGAGTCCGTCGAGATCAACGTGTACGCCGACTGGGAGACCGCCGGCCTCGCGGCCCTCGCCGTGCTCGTCGGCATCCTCCTCGCGATCGGCATCGTGCGCACCGTGCTGCGCATGCGCCGGCGGCGACGGGGGACGGATGCCGCCGGCCCGGGCTCGGGCGAAGGTCCGCGGGCGGGTGATGGCTCGGGCGAGGGTGCGGACTCGGGGTCGGGTGCGGGCTCGGACTTGGACTCGGGTTCTGCAGTCGGCGGGGCTGCGGCCGACGTTGAGGCTCCGGTGAAGGATCAGACTGCGGGCGACGAGAGTCCTGCAGACCGCGTGGTTCCAGCCGAGGGGGAAGCCGCTGCCGACCCCGCCTCGAGCGACGAGCGGCACCGATGAGCGGCATCGGGCGCGCGAGCGTTCTCATCGGCGCCGGCACGATCGTCTCCCGACTCACCGGATTCCTGCGCGCCGTCGTGCTCGTCGCGGCCGTGGGCTCGGTGGGCAGCCGCGCCGGCGACGCCTTCAGCACCGCCAACCAGCTCCCCAACAACATCTACGCCATCATCTCCACCGGTCTGCTCACGGCGGTGATCGTGCCGCAGATCGTGAAGGCGAGCTCGCACCAGGATGGCGGTCGCGCCTTCATCTCGAAGGTGTTCACGCTCGGAACCGTCGTGCTCCTGGCGACGACCCTGCTCGCGACGCTCGCCGCGCCGTGGCTGGTGCAGCTGTACGCCCCGGACTACACGCCCGAGCAGCTCGCCCTCACGACGACGTTCGCGTACTGGTGCCTGCCGCAGATCTTCTTCTACGGGCTGTACGCGCTGGTCGGTGAGGCGCTCAACGCGAGGCGTGTCTACGGCCCCTTCACCTGGGCCCCGATCGTCAACAACGTCGTGTCGATCGCCGGCTTCGTCGGCTTCATCCTGCTCTTCGGCGGACCCGTCACCGACCCCGTCGGCTGGACGCCCGACATGATCGCCCTCCTCGCCGGCACGGCGACGCTCGGCATCATCGTGCAGGCCGCGATCCTGCTGTTCTTCTGGCGGCGCACCGGACTGCACGTGCGCCCCGACTTCCGCTGGCGCGGCGTGGGCCTCAACCACATCGCGAAGCTCGCGGGGTGGACGTTCCTCATGGTCGTCGCAGGTCAGCTCGCCGGACTCGTGCAGTCCCGGGTACTCTCCCCGGCGTCCGGCGAGGGGCCTGCGGCTGCCGCCTCGGCGAACGCCTGGCTGCTCTTCATGCTCCCGTACTCGATCATCGTGCTGTCGATCGGAACCCCCTACTTCACGCAGCTGAGCGAGCACGCATCGGCAGGACGCGACGATGACGTCCGTGCCGACATCGGCCGCAGCATCCGCACGCTCGGCGTGTTCATCGTTATCGCGGCCTTCGCTCTGGCCGCAGCGGCCGTTCCGGCCTCGCGCATCTTCACCAACTCCGCATCGGAGGCTGTCGCCGCCGCGTGGGTGCTCCTCGCCTTCCTCGTCGGGCTGATACCGCTGGCCGTGCTGTTCGTGATCCAGCGGAGCTTCTACGCCTACAACGACACCCGCACTCCGTTCTTCTTCACGCTGGTGCAGTGCGCCATCGTCGTGGCGACGGCGCTCGTCGCCCAGGCTCTCCTCACGGCGGACTTCCTCGCCGCGGGCGTCGCTCTCGGCCAGTCGTTGGCGAGCATCGTGCAGGTGATCCTCGCGACGTGGCTGCTCCAACGGCGGCTGGGCAGCCTCGCCATCGGATCATGGATGCTGTCGCTCGCGCGCTTCGTCCTCGCCGCGGTTCCCGCCGCGGCGGCGGGTTGGGCCGTGTTCCTGTGGTTCGGCGGCGCAGACGGCTGGACGGCGTCGACCCCGCTGCTCGGAGCCCTGGGCGCCGCCGTCATCGGCACGGTGGCGATCGCCGTGTACGTCGGGTTCCTGGCGCTCCTGCGCGCGCCGGAGCTCTCGGTGGCGATGGGCCTCGTGCGGCGCTTCCTGCCCGGTCGCCGCTGACGGTCGCTTCTCCGTTGGGCTGGCAGGGTCGACGCCCGCTGGGACCGCCTTACGGGCCGATCGCCGCGCCCGCAAGGGGACGGGGGACGGAATGCCGCGCGGTTACCATGTGTTGAGGCATCCGTAGCCTGCGCGTCTGTCGCGACGCGCTTGGCGAGCTTCACGAGGAGCGCCGCGAGCCTCCCAGGAAAGGAATGGTGCGCACGTGCGTCAGGTCATCATCATCGGATCGGGTCCCGCGGGTTATACGGCGGCGATCTATGCCGCGCGCGCGAACCTGAACCCGCTCGTCGTGGCGAGTTCGGTCGAGGCCGGCGGCGAGCTGATGAACACCACCGAGGTCGAGAACTTCCCCGGGTTCCCCGAGGCGATCATGGGCCCCGACCTGATGGCCAAGATGCAGGAGCAGGCGGAGCGATTCGGCGCCGAGGTGCTCTACGACGACGTCGTCGAGCTCGACATCGACGGCCCGGTCAAGAAGATCACCCTCGGCAGCGGCGGCAGCCACGAGGCCGACGCAGTCATCTTCGCCACCGGTTCCGCACCGCGCAAGATCGGCATCGAGGGCGAATCCCGGCTGTCCGGTCGCGGCGTGTCGTACTGCGCGACCTGCGACGGGTTCTTCTTCCGTGAGCGCGTGATCGCCGTCGTCGGCGGCGGCGACTCGGCGATGGAGGAGGCCACGTTCCTCACCAAGTTCGCGTCGAAGGTGTACATCATCCACCGCCGCGACGAGCTGCGCGCCTCGAAGATCATGCAGGACCGCGCGTTCAAGAACGAGAAGATCGAGTTCGTCTGGAACAGCGAGGTCGTCGACATCCTCGGCGAGGACGCCGTCACCGGCATCGTGCTGCAGGACACCGTCGACGGCTCGACGCGCGAGCTGCCGCTGGACGGCGTGTTCGTCGCCATCGGCTACGACCCGCGCACGCACCTGGTGCACCACAAGCTCGACCTCACGCCCGAGGGCACGGTCTGGGTCGATGGCCGCTCCTCACGCACCTCGGTGCCCGGCGTGTTCGCCGCGGGTGACGTGATCGACCCCACCTACCGCCAGGCGGTCACCGCCGCCGGCAGCGGTACGGTCGCGGCGCTCGACCTCGAGCACTACCTCGCCGGACTCGGTGAGGCGGGCGAGCCGGATGCCGCAGGTGACCAGATCGCCGGCCTGCCAGAGGTCAGCACGGTCTGACGCCGCGGGCGTGGCTACACGCCCGGGAACAATCGCGCGACCAGCGCTGTTCAACCCAATCGACAGACTTCCATCGAAGGAGAAATCAGATGACCGCCAAGGCGACGACCTCTGCCACGTTCGAGCAGGACGTGCTCCAGGCCGAGGGTCCGGTGCTCGTGGACTTCTGGGCGGAGTGGTGCGGCCCGTGTCGCATGGTCTCGCCCGTCCTCGACCAGATCCAGTCGGAGCACCCCGACAAGATCACCATCCTGAAGCTCAACGTCGACGAGAATCCCGACCTCGCGATGAAGTACCAGATCACCTCCATCCCCGCGATGAAGGTGTTCAACAAGGGTGCGGTCGAGACGACCATCATCGGCGCGAAGCCGAAGTTCGCCCTCGAGAAGGACCTCGCCGCGTACATCGGCTGAGCGCTTCCCGTTCCTCACGAAAACCCCGCCGGCTCTGCCGGTGGGGTTTTCGCCTTCTGATCGGGATTTCTTCAAATATGCCGCTTCGGGCATCGAAGATCTTCTCGGCTGTCTTGCCGCCGGGTGTCGATCTGGGCGAGGCTTGTTCGACGCACAGAGTGAAGGGGCCACTCGGGCCCCGCATCCGGGGACCAGCCCCGACGGAAGGGAAACCTCATGCGTTACATGCTCATCATGCAGGTCGGTGCCGAGGCGGCCGCCGCGTTCGACCCCGAGACCTACGACATGGCGGAGGCCTACGCCGCCATGGGCGCCTACAACGAGGAACTGCAGAAGGCGGGGGTGTTCCTCAGTGCCGAGGGCTTGTCCGATGCCGCGGAAGGGTTCCGCGTCGACTTCGATTCCGCACCGCCGGCCGTGACGGACGGACCGTTCGCCGAAGCGCGGGAGGTGTTCACCGGTTTCTGGATCATCGAGGTCGCCTCGCGCGAGGAGGCCGAGCATTGGGCTCGCAAGTGCCCCCTCGGGCCGGGCACGGCGCTCGAGGTGCGGCGGGTGAACGACCTCAGCGACTTCGACCAGAGCGACGAGTGGCTCGCCAAGGAGCAGGAGTGGCGCGCCGCCAACGCCTGACCTCGAGGCTCAGCTCGCTTCGGCACGCACCGTCGGATCCCACCGGCGGTGCGTGTTCGCGTCGCCGAGCAGCGACCACACGGCACGTGTGAGCGGCGGATATTCGAGCGCGATCTGCCGCAGGACGCGATAGTGACGGCTCGCGCTCGGCCGCGACCCGCCGTCCTCGGCGATGTTCTCGGCGCGGAGGAGGTACACGACCAGTTCATCGACCGTCGGCAGGTCCTCCATGAATTCCCACGGGTCTTCGCCGGCTCGCAGCCGCTCGTGCACGAGCACCGAGAGTTCATCTGCGGCCTCTGCGCGCAGCAGTTCCAGGCTCGCTCTCCGTCGCAGGGTGTGCTCCTCGTTTGCCACCAGTCCAGGGTACGACGCGATTCCGACACCGCGGGTCAGCCCCTTTACGCTGAGAGCATGACCTCCGACGGGCACGCTCAGCGCGCCGTGGAGGCGGTGTGGCGCGAGGAGTCCGCGCGCATCGTCTCGGCACTCACGCGCCACACCGGAGATTTCGCGTGGGCTGAGGACTTGGCCCAGGAAGCGCTGGTCGAAGCCCTGGCGACGTGGCCGGCGGGCGGCATCCCTGACAATCCGGGCGCCTGGCTCATGTCCGTGGCGAAGCGGCGCGCCATCGACGGATGGCGGCGGCGCGAGCGGATGGCTCAGCGCGAGCCGCTGTTCATCTCGGAAGCGCTCCGCGCCGAGTCTGTGGACACCGTGCCCGATGAGGCGGATCCCGACCACATCGACGACGACGTCCTGCGTCTCGTGTTCGTCGCGTGTCACCCGGTGCTTCCCGCACAGGCTCGACTCGCCCTCACGCTGCGAACCGTCGCCGGCCTCACCACCGAGCAGATCGCGCGCGCGCTGCTCATGACCGTGCCGACGGTGCAGCAGCGGATCGTCCGCGCCAAGCGCGCGCTCGCGGCCGAAGGCGTGCCTTTCGAGGTGCCCGATCGCGCCGAGCGGCCGGCTCGGCTCGCGAGCGTCCTGCAGGTGATCTACCTGCTCTTCACCGAGGGCTACTCCGCCACGGAGGGGGAGGGGCTCGTGCGCCCCGACGTCGCACGCGAAGCGGTGCGCCTCGGCCGGCAGCTTGCCTCGCTGATGCCACGGGAAGCCGAGGTCTGGTCGCTGATAGCGCTGATGGAGTTCCAGTCGTCGCGATTCGCCGCGCGCATCGACGCCGAAGGGCTGCCGCTGACGCTCGAACAGCAGGACCGCCGCCGGTGGGATCGTTCGGCGATCGCCCGCGGCAGCGAGGCGATCGCGCGGGCAGTACCCGTGGCAGGAACCCTCGCGGGATCCGGTGCCGAGCGCCCCTCTGTCGGCCGAGGCATCGGCTACTACGGACTGCAGGCGGCTATCGCACAGTGCCATGCGGTGGCTCCCACCTTCGCCGAGACCGACTGGCAGCGGATACTCGGGCTCTACGACGCGCTCGCCGCGCTCGCTCCTTCCGCCGTGGTCCGCCTCAACCGCGCCGTCGCCCTGTCGATGGCAGAAGGCCCCGCGCAGGCGCTCGTCGAGGTGGAGTCGCTCGAGACGGAGCTGTCGGGCTTCCGACCGCTGCCCGCCGTCCGGGCCGAGCTGCTCGAACGCCTCGGAGACACGGATGCCGCGGCCGCCGCGTTCCTCGAGGCCGCCGCGCTTCCCGGCAACGACGCCGAGACGGCGCTCCTCCGGCGTCGTGCGGCGCAGGCGAAGTCTTCCGCGCCGCGGCGCACCGAGCCCCGCCGCTGACGCACGGTTACCCCGACCGGTCGGCCGGGGCGGGAGCCGTGTCAGCTCCGCGGCGGGCCGATCACGTTCAGCTGCGCGTGCGGAGCGAACTTCGCGAAGGGCGCACGGCCCACCGCAGCGGGCCGGCCGGTGTCAGCGCGGGGAGCCGGAGACGAGTGCCCGGCAGGAGGGAAGGGCCCCGGCATCACGCCGGGCCGTAGCCGGTCTCTCCCAGCTCGCCCAGGATTCGATTGAGATCCTCGATGCTTGCGAAATCGATCGCAACCTGGCCTTTCCTTGCCGTGAGTGAGATCTTCACGCGGGTGTTGAGGCGATCGCCGAGCCTCTCGGCGACCTCGTCGAGGTGAGCGCGGCGCGAGCCCGCCTGTGGTTTCGCGGCACGGGTGGGTGAGGCATCCGGAAGCTTCGCCGCAGCCTCCGCGGCACGCACCGACAGGTCCTCGTTGACGATCTTGTCGGCGAGGCGCTGCATCGCCGTGGCGTCCTCGAGAGAGAGGATCGCGCGGGCGTGGCCGGCCGTCAGCACACCCGCGGCGACGCGCTGCTGTACCGGCACCGGCAGCTTCAGCAGCCGGATCGTGTTGCTGATCTGCGGCCGCGAACGGCCGATGCGCGTCGCGAGCTCTTCCTGGGTGATGCCGAAGTCCTCGAGCAGCTGCTGGTACGCCGACGCCTCTTCGAGCGGGTTGAGCTCGGAGCGATGAAGGTTCTCGAGGAGGGCGTCGCGGAGGAGGTGCTCATCGGCGGTGTCGCGGACGACGGCCGGGATCGAGGTGAGCCCGGCTTCTCGGGCGGCGCGCGTACGGCGCTCACCCATGATGAGCTCGTACTCGCCCTTCTCGTTGGTGCGAACCACGACCGGTTGCAGCACGCCGAATTCGCGCACGCTGTGCACGAGCTCGGCGAAGTGCTCGTGGTCGAAGTTGGAGCGGGGCTGGCGCGGGTTGGGAACGATGTCGTGCGGGTCGATGTGCGCGAGCCGCGCGCCGGGAACCTCAACCAGGTTCTCCTGGACGTCGGCGGTGGCCGCTTCGACCGACGGGGCTTCATCGACCGCGACAGCGCGGGGGAAGAAGACATCGGCCGGGCGGTCGTCAGCCTGCTCGTTCGTCGGGATCAATGCGCCGATTCCGCGGCCGAGCCCTGTGCGCTTCGCAGCCATCAGACGCCCCTTTCATTCGAGGCGCTGTCGCGCCGGATCATCTCGACAGCCGCTTCGCGGTAGGCGATGGCGCCGGCCGACTGTCCATCGTAGGCGAGAACCGACTGGCCGAAGCTCGGCGCCTCAGAGACGCGCACAGACCGGGGAATGATGGTGTCGAGCACCTCCTTGGGGAAGTGCTCGCGCACCTCGTCGGCGACCTGCTGCGCAAGACGCGTGCGACCGTCATACATCGTCAGCATGATGGTCGACAGCTGCAGCCGCGGGTTGAGGTGCTTCTGGATCATGCGCACGGTGCCGAGCAGTTGGCTCAGTCCTTCGAGCGCGTAATACTCGCACTGGATGGGGATCAGCAGTTCGGTGGCAGCGGTGAAGGCGTTGATCGTGAGCAGACCGAGCGAGGGTGGGCAGTCGATCAGGATGAAGTCCAGCTGCCCTTCGTGCTTCGCGAGGTAGTCGTCCACAGCGACGCGCAGCCGGTGCTCGCGCGCGACCTGCGACACCAGCTCGATCTCGGCGCCGGCGAGGTGGATGGTGCTCGGCGCGCACAGCAGGTTGGGGGACTCCGGGCTGACCTGGATGATGTCGGCGAGGGGGAATTCGTCGATGAGTACGTCGTACACACTCGGGATGTCGGAGGTGTGCGGGACCCCGAGAGCCGTCGAGGCGTTGCCCTGCGGATCCAGATCGATCACGAGGACGCGGGCGCCCCGCTCAGCGAGGGCGGCCGCCAGGTTGACCGTCGTGGTCGTCTTCCCGACGCCGCCCTTCTGATTCGAGACCGTCAGCACGCGCGTACGGCCGGTGAGCTGAACCTCGGCTTCTTCGAGCGCCTTACGGCGCGCCGTCAGGTCTGCGAGCTCCCGGGCGATCGGCGAGTCGTCCACTTCCTGCCCGATGGTGACGCCGTGGTGCTGCGCGATGGGGGAGTCCTCTTCCTGCGTGGCGGTAGTGCTCTCGTGCGAGGCGACGACGGGAGTGACGTCGGGTGATGCGTCGGGTGATGCGTCGGGTGATGCGTCGGGTGCCGGACCAGCGTAATCGTCGGCCGCGACATCGGCGTCGCTGTCCGTCGTGCCCGCCTGCACCTCTGCCGGTGCGATGTCGGCGCTGGGCGTGAGGTCCTCGTTGGGCGTGAGGTCCTCGCTCGGCGTGAGGTCCTCGCTCGGCGTGAGGTCCTCGCTCGGCGTGCCGTCCTCGCTCGGCGTGACGTCCTCGCTCGGCGTGCCGTCCTCGCTCGGCGTGACGTCCTCGCTCGGCGTGACGTCCTCGCCCGGCGCGACGTCCTCGCTCGGCG
>NZ_MWLP01000078.1:0-5548 GCF_010634885.1 Microbacterium sp. B35-04
GTGCTGCTGCTGCCCGTCGACCCCGACGCGTCGGCCCGCTCGATCGCGGCCGGGCTGCGGCAACGGCTCGGGGTCGAGGTCGGCGTCATCGTGTCGGACACCCTGGGCCGGGCGTGGCGCGAGGGCCAGACCGACCACGCCATCGGCGCCGGCGGCGTGCAGGTCTTCGAGGACCTTCGCGGGGGGACGGATGCCGAGGGCCGCCCCCTCGTCGTCACGATGCCGTGCGTCGCCGACGAGCTGGCCGCGGCCGCCGATCTGGTCAAGGGCAAGGCGACGCGGCGGCCTGTCGCCGTGGTCCGCGGCCGCGCCGACCTCGTCGGGGCCCTCGACCTTCCCGGCGCGCGGTCGATCGTGCGCCCACTCGAACGCGACATGTTCCGCCTCGGCGCCGATGAGGCCTATGCCGAGGGGTTCGCGGCGGGCGCGGCCGGGCTCATGCCCCCGGAGGCTTCGCCCAGATCAGGCGGCCTGCGCCCGGCATCCGCCGGGCCGGCCGCCTGACCGGGATCAGCGCCCGGCCTTGAGTACTGCCTGGCCGGCCGAGACCTGCACGCGGATCGTGTTCGACGCGCCCGGGGTGGAGCCGATCTCGTTCTCGAACTCGCCGGCCGACACGTCCGACGTGACGTCGTAGTCGCCTTCCGGCACGGTCATCCGCAGCGTGCCGGCGCTCACGTCGGCCTCGATCACGTCGGGCCCGGTGCCGGTGAGCACCGCGTCCAGCGAACCGGCGCTGACCGTCAGCACGGCCTCGGTCACGCCGTCGAGCTCGAGGGTGCCGCGGCCGGCGCTCACGTCGGCACTCAGCGACTCCGCCGATCCCGACACGTCGAACGATCCTGCTGCCAGCGAGAGGTCGAGCTCGCCGAAGTCGCCATCGGTCACGAATTCGCCGGCCGCGAGCGAGACGTCCGCGTCGAGGCCCTCGAGGGCGGCGGGCAGCAGCAGCACGGCATCCGCGCCCCCGTCGCCGAACCATCCACGCCAGCCGAGCCATCCGAACCGATCGGGTGACGCCACCTCGAGCGTGTCGCCGTCGCGCTCGAACCGCCAATTCTCGGCGCCCCACGAGCTGGTGACCTCGAGCTCGGCCTCCTGCACGTCGGCGAACTCGACGCGCAGCGTTCCCGCAGCGGCGTCGACGGCCAGCTCGCTGACACCGGCGACGTCGAGGGACCGCGTCGAGGTGTGGACGGATGCCGATGCGATCGTGCCGAAGACGGCCGACGTCATCGTGCCCAGCAGCACGAACGCACCCAGCACGATGATGACGATCGCGACGACCCGCGATCCGCCCGAGGGAGGCTGGGGCGCGTCGGCGGGGCGTTCCGGAGCGGCAGGAGGAGGCGGCGTCATGGTGGTGCTCATCGGTTCGTTCCTGTCTGCGGCCCGCGGCCGCCCGGTGTCTGCGAAGGAGGTGTCTGCGAAGGAGGTGTCGGTGGGGGAGGCGGCGTGGCGCCGCCGTGCTCGAGGTGGGCGATCGCCGCGAGCACGCGGCGGTTGCCCGACTCGTCGGGTTCGAGGTTCAGCTTCTGGAAGACGGCGGTGATGTGCTTCTCGACGCTGCCCTCGGTGACGTGCAGCGTCTTGGCGATGGCCTGGTTGGAGCGGCCCTCCGCGATCAGGGCCAGCACGGACGCCTCGCGATCGGTGAGGCGCAGCATCCGTTCGTCCCGCGTGCGGCGACTGAGCAGTTGCGCGACCACCTCCGGGTCGAGCACCGTGGCGCCTGCGGCGATGCGCTCGATGGCTTCGAGGAAGTCGGTCACGTCGGCCACCCGGTCTTTCAGGAGGTAGCCGAGCGCGCCGCCGCTGGACGAGATGAGGTCGGCGGCGTAGCGCTCCTCGACGTACTGCGACAGCACGAGCACCGCGAGCTCGGGCAGCCGGGCCCGCAGCGACAGCGCCGCACGGATGCCCTCGTCGGTCCATCTCGGCGGCAGGCGCACGTCGAGGATGCACAGTTCGGGAGCGGTCCGGTCGACCGTCTCGTCGAGGTTCGAGGCGTCGGGGAGGGCGGCGACCACCTCGTGGCCGGCGTCTTCGAGCACGCGCACCAGGCCTGCCCGCAGCAGGGCCGAGTCTTCGCAGATCAGGACGCGCACGGGATGCTCACCTCCACGCTCGTGGGTCCGCCGACGGGACTGTCGATGCGCGCCTCGCCGCCGGCCGCGAGAACGCGGTTGACGATGCCGTCGAGGCCGCCACCGGCGATCACCCGCGCACCGCCCACGCCGTTGTCTTCCACGCGCGCCCAGAGGGTGCCCGGTTCGCGCAGCCGCGCGATGACGCGCACCTCGGTGGCCCGGGAGTGCTTCGCGGCGTTGGTGAGCGCTTCGGCGATCACGAAGTACGCCGCCGCCTCGGTCCCGCGGCTGCAGCGGCCGTCGAGCCGCACGTCGGTGTGCACCGGCACGACCGAGCGGGCCACGAGCGCCGAAAGGGCGGCGTCGAGGCCACGATCGTCGAGGACGGACGTGTGGATGCCGCGGGCCAGCTGTCGCAGCTCGGTGATGGCCGCCTTGGTCGAGGTGTGGGCCTCGGCGATGAGAGCGCGTGCAGCCTCGGGGTCGGCGTCGATCTTCTGCTGCGCAAGGCCCAGCGTCATGCCGACCGACACCAGCCTCGGCTGCACGCCGTCGTGGAGGTCGCGCTCGATGCGCGTGCGCTCGACGTCAGCGGCCCGGACGGCGCCGGCATGCTGCTGGCTGGAGACGCGCGCCTCCGCGGCCAGCTGCGCCTCGCGGGAGGGAACCATGATCGCTCGCGCCATGATGCCGTGGAGCACGCCGAGCCCGACGAGGCCGGCGGCGGCGACCAGTGCGGCGAGGATACCCACCGGCACCGCCCAGGAGAGCGGAACCTCGATGCCGGTGCGGGCCAGTCGCACCGCGCTCGCCTCGGCGAAGAGCGGCGTGAAGGCGAGCACGGCGCCCGAGACGAGTAGTCCGGCGAGCGCCACCACGACCCATCCGAGGATCGTCGCGATCGCCAGATTCGCGATCGCCCGCCAGGTGAGGGGGTCGATCGCCTGCATCCAGATCGTGCGCATGGCGCCGCCGAATCCGGGGCGTCCGCTCTTGCGGGGCCGGAGCTCCGGAAGACCGAAACCGTAGAGACCGTCGACCCGCTGCGTCTCGAGCCACCCGAGCGCGAACAGCACGTAGACGAGCCCGATCAGCACGAGCAACCCGATGCCGACGACGAACACCAGGGCGATGCCGACGCCCAGCAGCGACAGGACGAGCGAGAACGCGGCGACGCCGATCACGCCGAGCGCGGCGAGCTGCGCGATGGCGCCCGCCACCTGGGCGGGCCGCGTCACCGGGTGGACGGCAGAAGAGTCCGAGGAGGTCATGCCCCTTACGGTAGGCGCGTGGGCCGCCGCGCGCGCCCGAGGCAGCCGGAGTCTTGTCTTCGGGTTATCCCCCGGAGGCGTGGGGCGAGGCAGGCGCCTGCTGGCGCTGTGCTCTCAGCGAGTGCCCACGGAGCCCACGTGGGGGCGGTGTCGCCGCCCGGGGTTAGGGTGCAGGGGTGGCAATACGGACCAAGGCGTCGCGCAGAGGCAATGGGACGCAGGCACCCCAGTTCGACTTCGACGAGAGCGTGCTCTCCGACCTCGCCGTCGGCGACCCGGCGTCGTTCGGCTCCGCGGGCTTCGAGGGGGTGGCCTACGCCGACGTCGTGCGCGAGGCGTGGGAGCTCCGCGTCGGCGACACCGTCGAGGCCACGCGCTTCGATGGCCTGGCCGTCGGCAGCTGGACGCTGCGCGGAGCGCACATCCTCGAATCGGTGATCACCGGGGCCGACATTCCTGCGGTATCCGGCGTCCGCAGCGGCTGGCGCGACGTCGAGATGCGCGACAGCAGGTTCGGGTCCTTCGAGGCGTACGACGCGTCGTGGCGCGGCGTCCGACTCATCCGCTGCAAGCTCGGTTATGTCAACCTCCGCGCCGCAGAGCTGCTCGACGTCGCGTTCGTCGACTGCACCATCGACGAGATCGACCTGCTGGATGCCTCGGCCCGCCGCGTCGCCTTCGAGGCCACCCGCATCGCCACGCTGAACGCCGGCGGTGGGCGGCTCACCGACGTCGATCTGCGTGGAGCCGACATCGGTCAGGTCGTCGGCCTGGAAGGCCTCCGCGGAGCCACGATCTCGCCCGAGCAGCTCCAGCTCATGGCACCGGTGCTCGCCGACCTCGCCGGCATCCGCGTCGACCGCTGACCTGGGACGCGGCCCTCGACAGGAGCGCGGTCATCCCGAGGCTCACGCCCCGGTCGTTGAGCGAGCTTGCGAGTCGAAACGCAGAGACGAAACGCTGCCTGCCAGCGCCGCGAAGCGTCAGCGCCCGGAGACCTTGCCGAAGAGGCGGGCGATCGGAGCGAGCACCAGCGGGCGGGCGGCGATCCAGGCTGCCGCGATCACCACGAGCGAGGCGACGAAGAACCAGAAGCCCGTCCAGTTGTCCGCGTAGGCGTCCGGGTCGACCGACCCCTGCGCGGCGTACATGTGGTTGAGGTTGCGCAGCGCGCCGGTGGCGAACACGAGGAAGACGTGCACCGCGATGAACGCCACGAAGTAGAGCATCACCGGGAAGTGCACGGCGCGCGCCCACTCCACCGGGTACGCCTTGTTCAGCCCGGCGGCGTTCTTGGGCCACACGCCCGACATCCGCACGCCGGTGATCACGGCCAGCGGCGCGGCGATGAACACGGTGGCGAAGTAGGCCAGCTGCTGCAGCGCGTTGTAGTTGACCCAGCCGTTCTCGGTGGGCCAGTCGAGCGACACGTACTGCAGGCCCGCCGAGACGGCGTTCGGGAACACCTCCCACGACGTCGGCACGATTCGCATCCACTGCCCGGTCACGACCAGCAGCACCACGAACACCACGCCGTTGACCAGCCACAGGATGTCGAGCGACTGGTGGAACCACAGGTTCAGGCTGATCTTGCGCCGGTTGTTGTTCCGCGGCGACCAGAACGCGGTCGGCCGCTTCTCGGTGCGCACGCGCAGACCCGACCGGATGATGAGCACCATCAGGAAGACGTTGAAGAAATGCTGCCACCCGAGCCATGCCGGGAATCCGACCGGGGCCCTTTCGGGCAGGTGGTACTCCCCCGGGTACGTCGCGAGGAAGTCGGCACCCCACTGCGTGCTGAGCAGCCAGCGCACCGCGAACACCGCCATCGCGGCGGCGTAGAGGAGGCCCGCGCCACCGACGATCACGGCGCCCGCCCACTGGCCGCGCGTGAAGGGTCCGATCCGCTGCGGCTCGGACGCCGGCTCGCGGCGGGTGCGTGCGGCCGCGCCCGCCCACACGGTGCGCGGGAACGGCAGCGGCTGCGACAGCGGCACCCCCGTCACCGTGCCGGAAGCGGCCGGCGCCTGGGGCTCGGTGGGAACGACCTCTGCGGCGACCGTGGTGGGCGCAGCCGGCGAGGGTGTGGCATCCGTCGCCAGCGCGGCTGCCGGCGATGCCGCCGGTTCCGACACCGGCGCTGCCGGGGCGGGAGCGAAGCCGGCGGGCGGCCAGGGCTCACCGCCC
>NZ_MWLP01000079.1:0-11872 GCF_010634885.1 Microbacterium sp. B35-04
GGGGGGGGAAGGAGCGAGACGAACCCCCCGCCCGCCGCGCTGAACGTCGGCTCGAGGCGTTTCGTCTCGGTCGTTGGCGCTCCCTCGCTCAACGACCGGTGGGCGACCGGGGGGCGGCGCACCGGTGCGCCGCGCGCGGTCACCGGTAGTCGATGTCGTCTCCCGACCACAGATCGCCGCACTCGACCTCGACCACGCCGTGGGTGACGAGATACGGTCGCGCACCCCGGTCTCCGTGCAGCGCCTCGGACAGCGCGGCGAAGTGGGAGTGGGCGATCGTCACGGGATGCCCCGGAACGCCGCCGTAGACGGCCTGAACGAGGGGCGCTCCCCGATAAAGCATCGCGATCACTCGATGAACGACTGATGCCGGCGCGTCGGGGGTGTCGACGGGCAGCACGATCACCGCGTCGAAGGGGCCGTGATCCGCTCCCGGCACCGGATCTGCGGATGCCGAGCCCTGCGCGGCACGCAGTCCCGCCCGCAGCGACGCCGAGAGTCCGGCCGCCCAGTCTGCCGCCTCGACCACACGCGCGTCGGCCGGCACGAGCGCGGCGACCTCAGCGCCGCGCGCGCCGACGACGACCAGCACCTCATCGCAGCCGCCATCCCGCAGCGTGCGGGCGGCCCGAGCGACCCAGGGCTCGCCGTCCGCGGTGCGCGCGAGACCCTTCGGCGACCCGTACCGGATCCCCGCGCCCGCCGCCAGCACGATGCCGCAGATGCGCACGAACCGGCCTCCTCCGGATGGGATGCCGCGGCGGTGCCAGGCGGCGTCTCCTGAGCGTAGTGCGAACGAAACACATCGGGCCTAGCGTGTGGGCATGCTCGAACGCGCCCGCGAACTGCTGCCGCTGCTGCGGAACGGCGACGTCGTCGCGGCGGTGACGGTCACCCGGGTGGCCAGAAGCGCGCCCCGCGGCGCCGGCGCCACCATGGCGGTGACGGCGGACGGGCGCGTGATCGGATCGATCTCGGGCGGGTGCGTCGAGGGCGACGCGATCCTGCTCGCGCACGGCGCCCGCGTCGACGGAGCGCCGCGGACCGCACGTCTCGGGTTCTCGGACGACGCCGCCCATGCCGCCGGGCTCGCCTGCGGCGGGAGCGTGGATGTCGCGGCGTACGCCGTGCGCCCCGAGCCGGCGGTCATCGACGCGCTCGAGGCCGCGGCCTCGGGCCACGGTGTCACGGTGGGCCTCGCGCTCGGCGGGCGGTCCGCGGGCACCATGCTGGACGAGGACGCACTCCGTGCTGCGTTCGTGGGGCGGTCGGAAGCCGGCGACGGGGCGCTCGACGCCGCCATCCGCCACCGCGAGACCGTCGTGCTCTCCGGCGCGCTCGACGGCCACGACGTCCTCGTGCTGTCGCACGCCCCGGCACCGCGTCTCATCGTCGTCGGCGCCGGCGAGCACGCGGCGGCGCTGTGCCGCGTGGCAGCGGCCGCCGGCTTCGCGGTGACCGTGTGCGATGTGTGGGAGACGCTGGTGACGCGCGAGCGCTTCCCTGGCGCGGTCGAGCTGATCGTCGGACTCCCGCACGAGCTCCTCGCCGGGCTCGATGCCTCCGTCGTGGACGACCGGACGGCCGTCTGCGTGCTGACGCATGACGAGCGGCTCGACGTTCCGGCCCTCGCCGCAGCCCTGGCCCTCCCGGTCGGGTTCGTCGGCGCGATGGGCGCCCGCGGCACGGTGGCGCACCGCACCGCACTGCTGCGCGAGGCCGGAGTCACGGCGGCCGACATCGCACGGGTACGGTCGCCGCTCGGCCTCGACCTCGGCGGCGCCAGTCCCGACGAGACCGCGATCTCGGTGCTCGCCGAGATCGTCGCGACACGCCACGGCGGATCCGGCGTCCCGCTGAGCGCGCGCTCCGGGCCTCTCCACCGGAGACCCGCTGCCGCTGCGCCGCACTCAGGCCAGACACCCTCAGGCGATGCGCCCTCACGCGAGGCCGCCTCGGATGCAACGAGCTCGACGGCCCTTGCGCCGCAGTCCCCTGCCGCACGCGATACCTCGGGCTGCGGCATCCGTCTCGCGGCAGGAGCCTCATGACCCGCACGCTCATCGAGAACGCGCACGTCGTCACCGTCGATGCCGTCGGCACCGAGCACGCCGGCGGGCACGTCGTCATCGAGGACTGCCGCATCGTCACGGTCGGCCCCGGCCGTGCGGACGAGCGCTGGCGCGAGGACGCCGACATCGTCGACGCGCGCGGGTGCCTGGTGACGCCGGGGCTCATCAACACCCACCACCACCTGTACCAGTGGCTGACACGCGGGTACGCGCAGGACTCGATCCTGTTCGACTGGCTCACGGCGCTGTAC
The DNA here is from genome assembly GCF_010634885.1 of Microbacterium sp. B35-04. NCBI lineage: Bacteria > Bacillati > Actinomycetota > Actinomycetes > Micrococcales > Microbacteriaceae > Microbacterium > Microbacterium sp. B35-04. The sequence goes on from NZ_MWLP01000079.1 coordinate 2,324, forward strand.
CCGCTGTGGGCCCGCATCGACGCGGGCCTCACGGGCGTGGGCGCCGCCGGCGGGATGGCGGTGCTCGCGCGATCGGGCTGCACCACGGTCGGCGATCACCACTACGTCTTCCCCCGCGGTTCGGGCGACATCGTGGGCGCGCTCGTCGAGTCGGCGTCGACCATCGGCGTGCGGCTGCACGCGACACGCGGGTCGATGGACCTGGGGCAGTCGCAGGGCGGGCTGCCGCCCGACTTCGCGGTCGAGACGACGGATGCCGCCCTGCAGGCGTCGCAGGAAGCGGTCGAGCGCTACCACGACCCCTCGTTCGACGCGATGGTGCGCATCGCGATCGCCCCCTGTTCGCCGTTCTCGGTGACGGCCGACCTGCTGCGGGAGGCGGCGGTGCTGGCCCGGTCGCTCGGCGTGCGGCTGCACACGCACGCCTCCGAGACGGTCGAGGAGGATGCCTACTGCGCCGAGCACTTCGGCCGGACCCCGACGCAGTACCTCGAAGAGCTCGGGTGGCTGGGCGACGACGTGTGGATGGCGCACGGCGTGCACCTCGACGCCCCCGCGATCGAGCGCTACGCCGCGACCGGCACCGGCGTCGCGCATTGCCCGTCGTCGAACGCGCGGCTGGCCGCCGGCATCGCGCCGGTGCGCGCGCTGCTCGACGCCGGCGTCCCGGTCGGGCTCGGAGTCGACGGCTCCGCCTCGAACGAGTCGGGGCAGCTCGGCATCGAGATCCGCGAATCCGTGCTGATGAACCGCCTCCGCACCGGCTCGGAGTCGATGAGCGTCCGCGACGGGCTGCGCATCGCCACGATGGGCGGCGCCCGGGTGCTGGGCCGACAGCACGAGATCGGCTCGCTGGAGCCCGGCAAGCTCGCCGACATCGCCGTGTGGCGGGTCGACCGCATCGAGCACGCCGGCATCCTCGATCCGGTGGCGGCCCTCGGCCTCGGGGCGCTGCCGCCGCTCAAGCGCCTCTATGTCGGGGGCCGCACCGTCGTCGAGGACGCGACGCTGATCACCGTGGACGAGGGGCGGCTGGCACGGGACGTGGCCGCGGCATCCGTCACTCTCGCGGAGCGTCTCTGACCGACGTTCTCCTGCCGCGCGACCCCTTCGGCGGGGCCGGAAGGAGTGCGACGGATGCTGCGCCGGGCGTCCGTCGCGCCGCAGGCCCTTCCCAATCACGCCGGTCGGGGGTATGACCGAGGGAGGAAGAGGAGGCAGCCATGGATGCATCCCGGCCGGCGGAAGGCGACGCGACAGCGGCCGCGGCATCCGCCGGAGACGTATCCGCCCCACGCGCGGCCGCGCAGGTGGAGCGCCTCGAGACGTCGGAATGCTGGACGCTGCTGCAGGAGGCGCACCTGGGCCGGCTCGCGGTGATCCACGCCGACGGGGCGCCCGACGTCTTCCCCGTGAACTTCACCACCCACGAGGGCTCGCTCTTCGTGCGGACCGCCCGCGACGCGAAGCTCCTGCACATCGCACAGCATCCGCTGGTCGCGTTCGAGGTGGACGGCGAGACGGCGGACACCCGCTGGAGCGTCGTCGTCCGCGGCAGGGCCGCGCGCGTCACGAGTGATGACGAGCTCCGCCGCAGCGGCGTGCGCGGGCTGGAGTCCTGGAACCCGACGCCCAAGTTGTTCGCGATCAAGATCACCGCGAGCGCCGTGACGGGCAGGCGCTTCCCGAAGCGCCCCGGTCGCGCCGACCGCCTGATCCCCTTCGAGGGACGCGTGCGAGCGGATGACCCACCGGAGCCACCGCATCGGTCCCGCGGCGAGCCGCCGCAGCCGATCCCGCACCAGGGTCCACGCGCCAGCACCGACGCGCGCGCGGGCGATGCCGGCGCCGAGCACGGCGACTGAGGCGTCCTCGCACCCAGCCGCCACCCGTCACCCACTAATCGCCGCGCGCCGGCAATCGAGCGAAACACCGTCGAAACCGCGCGTTGCTTGACTGGCGGACCAGCGGCCCAGCCTCGACCGGTGGGCGCCGGCAGTTGCAGCGGAAGGACGCACGCGTGGACATCACCTCGGTCACCTCGTACCGCCCGGCGCGCGCGCGGGAGGATCTGCACCTTGCCACGGGCGAGACGTTCCTCGCGGGGGGCACCTGGCTCATGAGCGAGCCGCAGCCGCGCACGACGGGCTTCGTCGACCTCACGACCATGGGCTGGCCCGCCCTCGAGCTCACCGGCGAGGGCCTCCGCATCGGAGCGACATGCACGATCGCCCAGCTCGTCGCCTGGGCCGGGGGCCGGGGCGAGCCGGGTGTGCCGGCGGGGTGGGCCGCGGCATCCGTCATCCCCGACGCGGCGAACGCGCTGCTCGCGTCGTTCAAGATCTGGAACACGGCGACGGTGGGCGGCAACGTGTGCCGCTCGTTCGCCGCCGGCGCGATGATCTCGCTCGCCGTGGCCCTCGACGCTACCGCCGAGGTGTGGACCGCCGGGGGCGGGAAGTACACGCTTCCCGTCGCCGACCTCATCACGGCCAACGGCGAGAACTCGCTGCGTCGCGGGGAGGTGCTGCGCGCCGTGGACCTGCCCGAACACGCGATGCGGTCGCGCGTGCTGCTGCGCAAGATCGCCCTCGCCGAGCACGGGCGATCGGGCGCTGTGGTGACCGGGCGCGTCGACGTCGACGGCGAATGCGTGGTCGCCGTGACCGCGGCGACAGAGCGCCCCGTCGTGTTCCGATTTCCGCAGGTGCCCGATGCGGCGATCCTCGCCGAGGTCATCGAAGGCGCTCCGGGGTATTACAGCGACTCGCTGGGAGTCGCCGACTGGCGGCGAGCGGTGAGCGTCGTGCTGGCCGAGCGGATCCGCGGCGAGCTCGCCGCCGAGGAGGCGGCGGCATGAGGCTCGAGGTCAACGGGGAGCCGCTCGAGGCCGAGCCCCGCGCCGGGCAGTGCCTGCGGACCCTGCTGCGCGAGACCGGCCATCACGAGGTGAAGAAGGGCTGCGACGCCGGGGACTGCGGCGCGTGCGGCGTGATCCTCGACGGCGTGCCGGTGCACTCGTGCATCATCCCGGCGGTGCGCGTCGAGGGCGCCTCGGTCACGACGGCGGCGGGGCTCGCACCCGGTGACGACCTGCACCCCGTGCAGGAGGCGCTCGTCGAGCACTTCGGGTTCCAGTGCGGGTTCTGCACCCCGGGCATGGCCGTGACCGCCTCCACGCTGAGCACGGACGACCTGCCCGACCTCGACCGGCGCATGAAGGGCAACCTGTGCCGGTGCACGGGATACCGCCCGATCCGCGACGCGATCCACGCGGCGGTGCTCGGCCCCGTGCGCGAGACCGGCGTCGCTTCGACATCTCCGGAAGCCGCACCTCCGGTCCCTGAGCCCGTCGAAGGGCACGTCGGGCAGTCGGTGCGGCCCGAGCCCGGCCGGCGCATCGTGCAGGGCCTCGAGCCCTTCACCTTCGACACCGACACCACCGACGCCCTCGTGCTCCGTGTCGTCGGGTCGCCGCACCCGCACGCGCGCATCGTCTCGATCGACGCGACGGCGGCGCGGGCCCTGCCCGGGGTGGTCGCCGTCTTCACGCACCAGAACGTCACGGCGCGGCGGTTCTCCACCGCGCGGCACGAGCACCGCGAGGACGATCCCGACGACACCCGCATCCTCGACGACGTCGTGCGCTTCGTCGGGCAGCGGGTGGCCGCTGTGGTCGCAGAGACGGCCGAGTCAGCCGACGAGGCCTGCCGTCTGATCGCCGTCGAGTACGACGTGCTCGAGGCCGTCTTCGACGCCGACGAGGCCCGACGCCCCGGCGCACCGGTGCTGCACCCCGGCCTGACCGCCGAGGATCGCGTGGCCGAGGCATCCCGCAACGTCCTGGCCACGCTTCATGACGGCATCGGCGGCGATGTAGACGCCGCCCTCGCGGCGAGCGCCGTCACCGTCACCGGCACCTGGCAGACGAGCCGGGTCTCGCACGCGCAGCTCGAGACGCACGGCGCTGTCGGCCGCCTCGACGAGGATGGCCGGCTCGTCATCCGCTCGAGCACACAGGTGCCGTTCCTCGTGCGCGACGAGCTGGCGCGGCTGTTCGAGCTGCCCCGTGAGCGCATCCGCGTGCATGCGGCGCGGGTGGGCGGTGGCTTCGGCGGCAAGCAGGAGATGTTCGCCGAAGACCTCGTCGCCCTCGCGGTACTGCGCACGGGGCGCCCGGTGGCCTACGAGTTCACGCGCGCCGACGAGTTCCGTCGCACCTCGGTGCGGCATCCGTTCCGGGTCGGCGTGACCCTCGGTGCCACGGCGGAGGGCGTGCTCACGGCGATCAGGCTCGAGGTGCTGAGCGACACCGGCGCCTACGGCAACCACGGCATCGGCGTGATGTTCCACGGCTGCGCCGAATCGATCAACGTCTACCGCTGCCCGGTCAAGCGCGTGGACGCCGAGGTCGTCTACACGAACAACGTGCCGTCGGGAGCGTTCCGCGGCTACGGACTCGGACAGGTGATCCTCGGCGTCGAGTCGGCGCTCGACCTGCTCGCCGAGCGCCTCGGCATGGATCCGTTCGACCTGCGGCGCCTCAACGCGGTGCGGGCGGGCGACGCGCTCCTCACCGTGCACGACGAGCACGACGAAGACCTGGTGTGGGGCAGCTACGGTCTCGACCAGTGCCTCGACCTGGCGCAGGGCGCGCTGCGGCGCGGCAACGGTGTCGCAGCCCCCGACGGCTGGCTCGTCGGCGAGGGCATGGCGCTGTCGTTCATCGCCGCGATGGCTCCGGGCGGCCACCACGCGCACACGTCGGCGACGCTCCGCACCGACGGCACGATCGCCCTGGCGGTCGGCACCGCCGAGTTCGGCAACGGCACGAGCACCGTGATGCGCCAGATCGCGGCGACCGTGCTCGAGGCGACGCCGGAGCGGATCGTGCTGCGCGGCGCCGACACCGATCTCGTCCTTCACGACACCGGTGCCTTCGCCTCGTCCGGGGTCACCGGTGCGGGCAAGGCGCTGACCGCCGCGTGCCGGCAGCTGAAGGCGCGCATGCTCGAGGCCGCACGCCGGATCACCGGGACGGATGCCGTGCGCCTGGGTCCCGGCGGGGTGCAGGCCGGCGATCGCCTCGTCTCGTACACCCAGCTCGTGCGAGCCGCCGCGGCCTCGCACCGGACGGCGGAGGGCATCGTCGGCACCGGGAGCGAACACGGCGACGAGCGGAGCCTCTCGTTCAACGTCCACGCCGTTCGCGTGGCCGTCGACCCCGAGACCGGCACCGTCAGGGTGCTGCAGTCGGTGCAGTCCGCCGACGCGGGGTTCGTGATGAACCCGGCGCAGTGCCGCGGGCAGATCGAGGGCGGTGCCGCACAGGGACTCGGCAGCGCGCTCTACGAAGAGGTGCTGATCGACGACGCGGGAGCCGTAGCGAACCCCGCCTTCAGGTTGTACCGCGTGCCGCAGTTCGCCGACGTCCCGACGACCGAGGTGCTCCTGGCCGAGACGCACGACTCGGTCGGCCCGTTCGGCGCGAAGTCGATGAGCGAGTCCCCCTACAACCCGGTCGCAGCGGCCGTGGGCAACGCGATCGCGCGCGCAGTGGGCCGGCGCCCATACCACCAGCCGTTCACGCGCGAGCGGGTGTGGCGCCTTCTGCAGGACAGTGCGACGGATGAGGCATCCGTCCCGGTCGAGGCATCCGTGCGCCGCTGAGGGGCTCCCCGCGGTGCCGATTCTGCGCCCTGAGCACCTCGTCACACCCCGGAAACACCGGGGCGCACGAGGCGAAACGTCGAGGTCATAGCGTCGCTCAGATCACATCGCATCAGAAGGGGAGCCACGCCCGATGGCACGACACAGCAACCTGAGGCGGCCCGGCCGCTTCGCGGCCGCCGCGGCCGCATTCGTCACCTCCGCTCTCGTCCTCGCAGGCTGCGCATCCGGGGGCTCAGCACCCGGCGCGAGCGGCGGCGGCGAAGAGGAGGCGTCGTACGGCGAGATCAGCGTCCAGTACTCCTGGATCAAGAACGAGGAGTTCGCGGGAGAGTTCTACGCCTACGAGAACGGCTACTACGACGAGGCCGGCTTCGACGAGGTGATCGGCATCTCCGGACCCGACACCGGCGTCGCCAAGCTCCTCTCGGGCAGCGTCCAGGTCGCCCTCAGCGACGCGGCCTCGATCGGCGCGGCGATCGCCGAGGAGGAGGCGCCGCTGAAGATCATCGGCACCACCTTCCAGAAGAACCCCTTCACGATCCTCTCGCTGGCCGACGGCGGCAACATCACCACGCCCGAGGACCTCGTCGGCAAGACCATCGGCGTCCAGGACTCGAACGCCTCGGTGTTCGCCGCCCTCCTGAACGCGAACGACATCGACCCGGCCGACGTCACCGTCGTGCCGGTGGACTTCGACCCGACCCCGCTGATGAACGGCGAGGTCGACGGCTTCATGGCGTACCTGACGAACGAGGCCCTCACGGTCGAGCTCGCCGGCTACGAGGTCACCAACCTCTCGTACGCCGAGAACGGGGTGCCGTACGTCGCCGAGGCGTTCAGCGTCACCGACCAGTTCCTCGCCGAGAACGAGGACCTGCTCAAGGCGTTCCTGATCGCCGAGATCAAGGGCTGGACCGACGTCTTCCTCGAGTCGACCGACGACACGGTCTCGCTCATCGAGACGTACTACAACGAGGCGGCGTCCGAGTCGGAGGACGGCCTGGAAGCCGTGTTCGGCGCCCTCGACCCGGTCAAGACCGCCAAGGGGCTCGAGGCCGAGAAGCTGCTGATCTCGACCGAGGAGACCGAGGCGAACGGCCTCTTCACGATCTCGGACGAACTCAAGGAGCAGACCATCGCCTCGCTCGCCGCCGCGGGCTGGGACGTCTCGGTCGAGGACCTGTTCGACACGACGATCATCGACGAGATCTACGAGGAGAACCCCGGGCTCAAGGACTACCTGCCGTAGTCCCCGAGACCGGGCGGCAATCATCATGACCGACACGCACCTGAACAGCGCCAGGGCGACGGATGCCGCGGCCGTGGCGCCGTCGGCGGGGGAGACCTCGCCGGCGGCGCCCGCCCCGGGCACCGGCATCCGCATCGACGGACTCAGCAAGACGTTCCAGACGGGTCGAGGGCAGAGCGTGACCGCCCTGCAGGACACCCACCTGCACACCGACCAGGGGTCGTTCCTGGCGCTGCTCGGGCCCTCCGGCTGCGGCAAGTCGACCATCCTCCGCATCCTCGCCGACCTCGAGACGCCCACCACCGGCGAGGTGTTCGTCGACGGCAAGACACCGGCGCAGCTGCGCCGCGACAGCGAACTGGGCATCGCCTTCCAGGACCACGCGCTGCTGCCGTGGCGCAGCGTCACGGCGAACATCCGGCTGGTCTTCGAGATCGCCGGCCGTCGGGCCGACAAGGCCTACATCGACGAGCTCATCGCCCTGGTCGGCCTCACCGGCTTCGAGAAGGCCAAGCCGGCGCAGCTGTCGGGAGGCATGCGTCAGCGCGTGTCGATCGCGCGCGCGCTCGCCCTCAAGCCCTCGGTGCTCCTGCTCGACGAGCCGTTCGGCGCCCTCGACGACATGACGCGCCAGAACCTCAATCTCGAGCTGCTGCGCATCTGGACCGAGAAGCCGGCCACGACCCTGCTCGTGACGCACGGCGTCTCGGAGGCGATCTTCCTGTCCGATCGTGTCGCGGTGATGTCGCCGCGTCCCGGCCGCATCAAGGAGATCATCGAGGTCGATCTGCCGCATCCCCGCACGCCCGACATGCAGCGCTCCCCCGAGTTCCACCTGCTCGTCGACCGCGCGTCGGAGCTGCTCTTCGGCGCGGACGGCCGCGCCGCCGCGGAGTCCTGATGCGCGGGCGCTCCCTCCCCGGCTGGCTTGCGGGGATCATCGGCGCGGCCGCCCTGATCGCCGCCTGGTGGCTGTTCTCGGTCACCGTCTTCCAGCCTCCGCCGGGCACCACCTTCACCCCGGTGCCGTCGCCGTTCGTCGTGTTCCAGACGATCTGGCAGGACGGGCTGGCCGCGTACTGGAGCGTCTTCCAGGTGACGATCACCGAGGCGCTCATCGGCTACGCCTGGGGCAACGGCATCGCGCTGCTGGTCGCGGCGACGGTGCTGCTGCTGCCGCGCATCGAGACCGTCGTCGTGCAGATCGCGGTCGTCAGCTACTGCCTGCCGGTCGTCGCGGTCGGCGGCATCGCGATCGTGGTGCTGGGCGGCGCGAAGCGCGCCGGCGATCCGAGTGCGACGGCGATCTTCCTCGCCGCCCTCGCCGTGTTCTTCACCACGGTGGTCGGCGCCCTGCTCGGCTTCCGCGCGGCGGACCGCTCGAGCCTCGATGTCGTGCGGGTGTACGGCGGGTCGCGGTTCACGCAGCTGCGCAAGGTGCGGCTCATCGCCGCGACGCCCGCGATCCTCAACGCGCTGCAGATCGCCGTGCCCTCCGCCTTCCTCGGCGCGATCCTCGGCGAGTACATGGGAGGCACCGACCGTGGTGTCGGCATCACCCTCATCCGCCTCCAGGGCGATCTCGACTCGGCGCGCGTCTGGGCGGTGTTCCTGCTCTCGGCGGTCGTCGCGCTGGTCGGGTATGCGCTCGTCGGCCTCGTCGCCCGAGCGGTGACACCCTGGGTCTCGGGGAAGGCGGTGGCCGCATGACCGCGACGATTCTCGGCACTTCGGCTCCGACCGCCTCCGCGCCGCGCTCCGCTCGCGCCACCGCCGTCTCGCGCGCCGTCGGCCGGTCGCTGCTGAACGCCCTGCTCACCTTCGTCATCGTGCTCGCCCTGTGGTGGGCGGTGGTGAACCTCACCGGCATCTCGCCCTACGTCGCCAAAGGCCCCGCCGACGTGTGGGAGTTCTTCTTCACGTCCGACGAGGCCGCCGTGAACCGCGCCGAGATGATGCCGCTGCTGGCGCAAACCCTGGCCGACGCCGCCATCGGCTTCGTGGTAGGCATGCTCGTCGCCGTCGTCCTCGCCCTGGCGTTCTCGCTGTCACGCTCGGTCGAGATGGGCGTCATGCCGCTCGCGCTGCTGCTGCGCTCGGTGCCGCTCGTCGCCATCGCACCGGTCATCATCCTCATCACCGGACGCGGGACTCCGGCATCCGTCGCCGTCATCGGCTCGATCGTCGTGCTGTTCCCCGCGCTCGCGTCGATCATGTTCGGCCTCAGCCGGGCATCGAAGGAGAGCCTCGACCTCGTGCACGTCTACGGCGGCGGTCGCGCGACGCAGCTGCGCAAGGTGAACGTTCCGGGAGCCCTGCCGTCGCTGTTCGCCGCGGCACGGGTCTCGGTGCCGGGAGCCGTGACCGGAGCCCTGCTCGCGGAGTGGCTGTCGACCGGTCAGGGCATCGGCGGCATGATCCAGAAGTTCAGCGCGTCCGCCCGCTTCGACGAGCTGTGGGCCTCGGTGGCGCTCATCACGATCGTGACGCTGCTGCTCTACAACATCGTCCAGGTCGTCGAGAACGTCGTGCTCGCCCGCATGGGCATGCCCACGTCCGGACGCTGAGCGCCCCGGGCGCCCGCGGCACCACGCGAACGCGATCCCTTCGCGAACGCGAACGCGAAC
>NZ_MWLP01000008.1:0-116231 GCF_010634885.1 Microbacterium sp. B35-04
GCTCAACGACCGGGTGGGGACGTCGACTCCCGGCCGTTGAGCGAGCTTGCGAGTCGAAACGCCCCGGACGCCGACCCCGCCTCAACCCGAAAGGACGTGCTGGCGTGAACTTCGACGGCATCCTCTTCTTCCCCGTCACCCCGTTCGACGCCGACGACCGCGTCGACGAAGACCTGCTGCGGCAGCACCTCGACACAACGCTCGCGCACGCCCCCGGCGGCGTGTTCCCCGCGTGCGGCACGGGCGAGTTCCATGCCCTCTCCACCGAGGAGGCCACGCGCGTCGTGCAGGTGGCGACCGAGACGGTCGCGGGCCGCGTGCCCGTCGTCGCCGGCACCGGCGGGCCCCTCGGCCACGCCAAGACGCTCGCCCGGGCAGCCGCAGACGCCGGCGCCGACGCACTGCTGGTGCTGCCGCCATACCTGGTCGGCGGTCCCCAGGCGGGACTCGTCGCCTACGTGGAAGCGGTGGCTGCGGCATCCGATCTTCCCGTCGTGATCTACCACCGCGGCACCGCGCAGTATTCGGTCGACTCGGTGCGCCGGCTCGCGCAGAACCCCAAGGTCGTCGGCTTCAAGGACGGCGTGGGCGACGTCGGTCTCGCCCAGCAGATCGTGCGCGCCGTCGCCGCCGAGGGCCGCGACGACTTCGCGTTCTTCAACGGCCTCCTCACGGCGGAGCTGACGCAGGGCGCGTACCGCGGCATCGGCATCCCGCTGTACTCGTCGGCGGCGTTCGCGATGATCCCCGAGGTCGCGGGCGCCTACTACCAGGCGTACGTCGACGGCGACGAGGTGCGCCGCGCGGCGCTGCTCGACGGCTTCTACTCACCGCTCGTGAAGCTGCGGGACGAGACCCCGGGCTTCGGCGTCTCGCTGATCAAGACGGGCCTGCGGCTCGGCGGCCTGCCGGTCGGCTCGGTGCGTGCGCCGCTGGTCGACCCGACTCCCGCGCAGGAGGAGCGCCTCGCCGAGATCCTCGAGGCCGGGCGGGCGCTGCTGTCATGACGAACCCTGCGGAGGCCGGCGTGGTGGCGGACGCCTCGTCCACGGCCGCGCTCGGCGCGGGCGCGGCGTCGTTCGACGCGGCGCCGACGATCGCCGCTTTCGACGCGCGGCTGCTCCGCGTGCCGCTCACGCGCCCGTGGGGCGCCGACGTCACGACGATCGGCGTCATCGCGACGCACGTCGTCCGGTCGGACGGCGCGGAGGGCTGGGGCTTCTCCTGGACGCCGCAGATCGGCGCCGAGGCGGTGCACGCCCTGCTCGCGAACGACATCACCGCCTTCGCCGTCGGCCGGCCGGCCGACCCCGGCTCGGAGTGGCTCTCGCTCTGGCAGCACCTCCACGAGGCCGGTGGCGGCGGGATCACCACCATCGCCATGGCCGGGCTCAATCTCGCACTGTGGGACGCGGCGGTGAGGGATGCCGGAACCTCGCTCACCGGCTTCCTCGGCGCCCAGCGCGAGAGCGTCCGGGCCTACGGCTCGGGCGTGAACCTCCACTACACGCCGGACGAACTGGTCGCCCAGGTGCGGCGCTGGGTCGCCGCCGGGTTCGACGCGGTCAAGGTCAAGGTCGGAAAGCCCGACGTCGCCGAGGACCTCGACCGCATGCGCGCCGTCCGCGAGGTGCTCGGCCCCGATCGCGCGCTCATGATCGACGCGAACCAGCGCTGGGAGCTCGACCGCGCCACGGCGTCGCTCGAGGTGCTCGCCGAGGTGTCGCCGGCATGGATCGAGGAGCCGCTGCGCGCCGACGATCTGTACGGGCACATCGAGCTCTCGAAGCGGCTCGGCGCGTCGAGCCGGATCCCGATCGCGGTCGGCGAGAACCTGCACAACGTCTTCCGGTTCGACGACTTCCTCCGCACCGGCGCCGCGCAGATCGTGCAGCCCAACATCGTGCGCGTCGGCGGCATCACACCGTTCCTGGGCATCGCGGCGATCGCCGCCGAGCACGGCGCCGCGGTGCACCCCCATCTGCTGCCCGAGCTGTCGGGCCAGCTCGCCCTGTGCCTGCGCGCCGTGCCCGGCGTCCCCGAGCCGATGACCGAGGACGTCGAGGACGCCGGCTTCGGCTCGCTCGGCGCTCTCGTCGACGATTCGCCCGTGCGCATCGCGGACGGCATACTCACCGAGGTCGACCACGCCGGTCTCGGCATCCGCTTCTCATGACCGAATTGCGAGCCTCCGGAGGACTCTCATGACCACCGCCATCACCACCACCTCAGCCACCGAACTCGACGCTCTCGCCGCTGCCGCCGCCGCGGCGGCCCCCGTGTGGCGGGCAGCGGATGCCGTGACCCGCGCGTCGTGGCTGCGTGCAGCGGCCGACGCGCTCGACGCGCACACCGACGAGCTCGTCGCGATCGCCGATGAGGAGACCCGCCTCGGCGAGACCCGCCTGCGCGGCGAGGTCGGACGCACCACGGGCCAGCTGCGCCTCTTCGCGAGCGTGGTAGAGGAGGGCTCGTACCTCGAGCTCACCGTCGATGACGCCGACGCATCGGCCGCCCCGCCGCGTCCCGAGCTGCGCCGCATGCTCGTCGGTGTCGGCCCGGTCGCGGTGTTCTCGGCCTCGAACTTCCCATTCGCGTTCTCGGTCGCCGGTGGCGACACCGCGTCGGCGCTCGCGGCCGGCAACCCGGTCATCGTCAAGGCGCACTCGGGGCACCCCCGCCTGTCGGAGCGCACGGCCGCGATCGTCTCTTCCGCGCTCGTGGCGGCCGGTGCGCCCGAGGGTTCGCTGGCGCTCGTCGAAGGCCGTGAGGCAGGCAACGCGCTGGTGCAGCATCCGGTGATCCAGGCTGCCGGTTTCACCGGCTCGCTCACCGGCGGCCGCGCCCTCTTCGACCTCGCGGCGGGGCGCCACGACCCCATCCCGTTCTACGGCGAGCTCGGCTCGGTCAACCCCGTCGTGATCACCTCGACGGCGGCCGCCGCGCGCGGCGAGGCGCTCGCGCAGGGTCTCGTCGGATCGTTCACGCTCGGCGTCGGACAGTTCTGCACCAAGCCCGGCGTGGTGTTCGTGCCCGCCGGCGCGGGCTTCGAAGAGCTCGTCGCCGGCTTCGCTTCCGGAGCCGCCGGCGGACCACTTCTCACCGACCGCATCACCGACGCCTTCCCGGCCGGCATCGAGCACCTGGAGTCCGACCCGTCGGTGTCGGTCGTCGCGCACGGGCTTCCCGTCGAGGCGGGAGCGGCGCAGCCTGTGGTGCTGACGACGGATGCCGCAGCCGTCGCCGCGCGCCCCGAAACGCTGCTCGAGGAATGCTTCGGCCCCGTCACGCTGCTGGTGCGCTATTCGTCGGCCGAGGAGTTGCAGGCCGCCCTCGAGGCGGTGCCCGGGTCGCTCACCGCGACCCTGCACTCGGAGCCCTCCGACGAGGTGGCGGACGTGCTCGAGGTGCTCACCCGCAAGGCCGGCCGCGTGCTCTTCGCGGGCTGGCCGACCGGCGTCGCGGTGACCTGGTCGCAGCAGCACGGCGGCCCCTGGCCCGCGACGACGTCGCTGCACACGTCGGTCGGTGCCACGGCGATCCGCCGCTTCCTCCGGCCGGTCGTGTTCCAGGACGCACCCGAGGCGCTCCTGCCGCCGGTGCTCCGCGACGAGTCCCTCGAGCGCCTGCCGCACCGCCGCAACGGCGTCCTGCAGACCGGGCGCTGAGCCGGCCGGTCCGCGAGCCGATCGGTCCCTGAGCCTGTCGAACGGCGTCCAGGGAGCGGGCTGGCGCTTCTGGACCGCCCGACGCGTTTCGTCTCGCTCGTTCCTCGCTCGCTCAACGACCGGCACCACCGGAGCGCGTGGAAATCCGGACGCGATCCGTCTCCCGGCGCCAAGGACCGGAGACGCGGAGTACCGGGACTGCGGACGCCGTCGATCTCGCTCGCAACACGCGTGATTCCGGTCGTTGAGCGGAGGGCGCTCTAGCGCCCGCAGACGAAACGCCTTGAACCGCCGCGAAGCCCTGGCTCGGATGCGAGTCAGCGGTCGGAGACGGCCCGCGCGAGCTGCGCGCCTGCCTTTTCGAGCCAGTGCCCGGCATCGGCCATCGCCGCCGCACCGGAGCCGGCGAGCTCCGTGAGCGACGCGGTCGCCGCGAAGCCTGCGACATCGGCGTCCGCTGTGATCCGCCCCGCGACCAGCGCGACCGGCACGCCCGCCGACGCGGCGATCGCCGCCACGTGGGCCGGGACCTTGCCGGCGGCCGACTGGCCGTCGTACGAGCCCTCCCCCGTGACCACGGCGGCCGCGTCAGCCACCGCCGCGGCGAGACCCACGAGGTCGGCGACCGCAGCCGATCCGGGCACGAGCGTCGCGCCCCACGCGAGCAGGCCGAACCCCGTCCCGCCGGCGGCGCCTGCGCCCGCGGCATCCGGATCCGTGCCGGTGAATGCGGCCAGCCCCGCGAGCCGCGCCAGCCCAGCGTCGAGCAGGGCGATGTCGTCGGCCGCCGCCCCCTTCTGCGGGCCGAACACCGCCGCCGCGCCCCAAACGCCGAGCAGCGGGTTCGTCACGTCGCTGAGCACCGTCGCACCGTGGGGCGGGAGCGGCGAGAGTCCCGACAGGTCGGCCGATGCCACCGTGGCGAGACCACGGGCGCCGTCCGCGATCGGCGAGCCCGCGGCATCCGCGAATCGCGCACCCAACGCCGTGAGCATGCCCGTTCCGCCGTCGGTCGACGAGCTCGACCCGATGCCCAGCACGAGCCGCGACACCCCGTGGTCAAGGGCGTCGGCGATGGCCTCGCCGAAGCCGCGCGTGTGCGCGTCGAACGCCCGGAGGCGCGGCGGGGTGCCGAGCAGCTCGATGCCACTGGTGTTCGCGAGCTCGACGACGCCGGTTCCGCGCGGCGCGTCAGGGCTCGGCGGAAGGAGGACCCAGGATGCCGCCACCGCCGTGCCCTCCGGACCGGTCACCGTCACCGGCATCCGGCGTGCCCCGGGCACCGCAGCGGCGAACGCGTCGACCGTGCCCTCTCCGCCGTCCGCCATCGGCAGCAGCCGCACGTGGTCGGAGGGGCGCTCGGCGCGCCATCCGGCGGAGAGGGCCGCTGCCGCGGCCGCGGCTCCGATCGTGCCCTTGAACGAGTCGGGCGCGATCACGACGATGCGGGTCATGGCGTCATTCTCCTCGGGCGTGCCGGCGCGTCACTCGCCCGGGTGACGACCGGGCGGAGACATTCGTGCGGGAAAGCGTTATCCTGCCGATCATGGTATCCATGGACTCTGCGGAAACCCAGCCCGAGCGCCCTCGCGCGACGATCGCCACCGGCACCGGGCGCTACGCCGATCCGTGGCATCCGTTCCCCGAGACGTCCGCGTGCATCGCCGCAGCCCTGCGCGACGACGGCTGGAACGTCACGATCGACGACGACGTCGACCACGCCCTCGCGCGCCTCGACGGCGTCGACCTGCTCGTCGTCAACGCCGGCGACCCGTGGCGCCACGGAGACGTCGAGCTCGAGCACTTCGCCGACCCCGTCGCGGACGCGGGGCTGACGGCCGCGATCGCTCGCGGCATCGGCATCGTCGCCGTGCACGCCTCGCTGTCGACGCTGCGCGACCATCCCGCCTGGCGCGAGGCCATCGGCGGCGAGTGGGAACCCGGACGCTCCTGGCACCCGCCCATCGCCGACGCGCACGTGCGGGTCGTCGACGCCGATCACCCGGTGACGGAGGGGATGCCGGGGATCGACGTGTTCGACGAGCGCTACAGCGACCTGGCCGTCGACGACGGCGCCCGCGTGCTCGCCGAGCACGACGTCGACGGCACCGCCCACGCAGCGGTGTGGGTGCGGGAGCAGCCGACCCGGGCGGTCGTGTCGTCGCTCGGGCACGACGCGCGCGCGTACGACTCCCCCGAACACGTGGCGCTGATCCAGCGCGCGGCGCGCTGGGCCGCGCGGGTCTGACGCCGGGCGCCCTCGACAGGTCAACCGCGCTTCCACAGGAGGCTGAATCGAATCAACCTCCTGTGGAAGGCCGGTTGACCTGTCGAAACGCGGGCCGCGGCATCCGTCCCCCCTGTCAGCGGACAGAGGCGCCGCACCGGAGCGGACACAGGCGCCGCACGAGAGCGGGCAGAATGGGATGCGGCGCCGCTCGGCGACCCGAACCCCACGGAGTGACATGACCTGGCTCGTGACCGGAGGCGCCGGCTACATCGGCGCCCACATCGTCCGCGCTCTCGCCGGCGCCGGGCTGACGCCCGTCGTCATCGACGATCTCTCGAGCGGACACGCCACGTTCGTGCCCGAGGACGTGGCGTTCGTGCGCGGCTCGATCCTCGACGTCGACCTCGTCGAGCGGACGCTCCGCGAGCACCAGGTGGACGGGGTCATCCATCTCGCCGGGTTCAAGTACGCCGGCGTTTCCGTGCAGCGACCGCTCCACACCTACGCGCAGAACGTCGAGGGCACGCGCGTGCTCCTCGAGGCCATGCAGGCGGCGGATGCCGCGAACCTCGTCTTCTCGTCGTCGGCGGCCGTCTACGGCACGCCCGACGTGCCGCTCGTGACGGAGGAGCTGCCCAAGCGTCCGGCCTCCCCGTATGGCGAGTCCAAGCTCATCGGCGAGTGGCTCATCCGCGATCAGGCCATCGCGACCGCCGCCTCCGAGCATGCCCTCCGCTACACCGCGCTGCGCTACTTCAACGTCGTCGGCTCCGGCGACCCCGGCGTCTACGACACCAGCCCGCACAACCTGTTCCCGCTCGTCTTCGAGGCGCTGGTCGAGGGACGCACGCCCCGCATCAACGGCGACGACTACGACACCCCCGACGGCACGAACGTGCGCGACTACGTGCACGTGGCCGACATCGCGGCGGCCCACGTCGCGGCGGCGCAGCGCCTTCTGGCGAACCGGCCGATCGAGCCGGCCTATAACCTCGGGTCGCAGAACGGGCTGAGCGTGCGCGAGATCATGGACGCGATGGCACGCGTGACCGGCATCGACTTCACGCCCGAGATCGCCCCACGCCGCGCCGGCGATCCCGACCGCATCGTCGCCACCGGCGAGCTCGCGGCGCGCGACCTCGACTGGAAGAACCGGTACACGGTGGACGAGATGGTCCGCTCCGGCTGGGAGGCCCGCCAGGCCGCTCGCTGACCCGGCCCCTCGCCCGTCGACAAGCTCAGGGACCGCGTCAGCCGGCTCGGGCGAACTCAGCGGGCGGGCGCCGTGCTCGCCCGCACGACGAGTCGCGTCGGCACCGTCTCGAACGCGGCGGGAGCGCCGGCCTCGATCCCGTCGACGAGCGCGGCGACCGCACGCGCCCCGAGCGCGTCGAAGTCCTGATGCACGGTCGTGAGGGGCGGGCGGTAGTCGGCGGCATCCGCCACGTCGTCGAACCCGACGACGCTCACGTGATCCGGCACCGCATGGCCCGCCTCGGCCAACGCGCGGAGCAGCCCGAGCGCCATCTGGTCGTTCGCCGCGAAGACGGCGGTCACACCGTCGATGAGCAGAGCGGATGCCGCGGCGAAGCCCGACGCGGATGTCCAGTCGCCCCGCACCACCGCCGGCACCGTGGCACCGGCTGCCTCGAGGCCGTCCCGCCAGCCGCGCTCGCGCTCCGCAGCGGCGAACGAGCCCGCGGGGCCGGCCAGATGGTGGACCGTCTCATGCCCGAGTTCGAGGAGGTGGTTCACCGCCCCACGCGCGCCGCCGGCGTGATCGGTCTCGATGATGCCGAAGCGGTCGTCGCGCGGCGAGTCGACCACCACGAGCGTCAGCCCCGCCGCGCGGAGGTCGGCCTCCCGCACCCGCTCGGTCGCCTCGTTCAGCACGATCGCACCGTCGACGCCCTGGTCGGAGAGGCGCTCGAAGGCCGCCGACACGTCGCCGTCGGCGCCGAGCGTCACGACGGTGAGGGCGTAGCCGCGGGCGGCTGCGGCATCCGCCACCGCCTGCAGCATGCGGGAGTTGCCGACCGACGCGAGCGTCGAGACCACGAGCCCGATCGTCTGCGTGCGCCCGGTGCGCAGCGCACGGGCGGCGCGGTGCGGGCGGTAGCCGAGCTCGGCCATGGCGGCCTCGACGCGCGTCCGCGTCTCAGGGTCGACGCGAGGGCTGCCGTTGACGACGCGTGACACCGTCTGGCCGGAGACGCCGGCGCGTGCCGCGACATCGGCCATCGAGACCCGTCTCGCCGTCATCTCCCCCGCTTTCCTGCCCCTGAACGGCCCAGAGGTTCTCGGGCACCGACTCGGTCAAAAAGCCACATCACCCGTCCATGTTGACGCTAACATAGCGCGGTTGGTACCGTGTTGACGTGAACACACCTGAGTTTCTGTCAGACGGTGCCGTCCGCGCCGCCGACATCACGTCGCAGACGCTCGGCGCCGGCGTCGTCAAACGCTCGACACGCCTCGCCGACGGACGCGAGCTCATCTACTACGACGACCCGGGCACGACTCTCGGACCCGAGCGGGCGATCGACGCCCGCGAGCTCGCCCCCCGCCCGGACACCGCCACGATGCGGCGCGACGTACTGACGGGCGACTGGGTGTCGGTCGCGGCAGCGCGGCAGAATCGCGCGTTCCTCCCGCCGGCCGAGCTCGACCCGCTCGCCCCGCAGACGCCGACCAACCCCTCCGAGATCCCATCGCGCTACGACGTGGCGGTCTTCGAGAACAAGTCGCCGTCATTCGGCCCGGCACTCGCCGTCGCGCACGGCGATGCACCGGCGGGCCCTCTTGGCGAAGCTCTCATAGGCACAGACGCGCCGCGCGATCTCGACGACCTCGCCGCTCCCGGACTCGGCCGCACGCGCACCAGCGTCGGCCGCTGCGAGGTCGTGTGCTTCAGCCCCGAGCACTCCGGCTCGTTCGGCTCGCTCACCCCGACGCGGGCGCGCACGATCATCGAGACCTGGGCCGATCGCACCGCCGCGCTGTCGGCGCTGCCCGGCGTCGAGCAGGTCTTCCCGTTCGAGAACCGCGGCGAGGCGATCGGCGTGACGCTCCCCCACCCGCACGGGCAGATCTACGCCTACCCGTACATCACGCCGCGCACGACGAGCCTCCTCGCGTCGATCGATCGCGAGGGTCCCGACCTGTTCGCCCGCATCCTCGACTTCGAGCGCGCCGGCGACCGCGTCATCCACGCGGGCGAGCACTGGACCGCGTTCGTGCCGTTCGCCGCTCGCTGGCCCATCGAGATCCACCTGCTGCCGCACCGCCACGTCGCCGACTTCGCCGAGACGACGGATGCCGAGCGCGACGAGCTCGCACCGCTCTACCTCCGACTGCTCCGCGGCATCGATGCGCTCTACGACTCGCCCACTCCGTACATCGCGGCGTGGCACCAGGCGCCGGTGCACCGCGGGCGCGACACCGCGCGCCTGCACCTGCAGCTCACGTCACCCCGCCGCGCGGCCGACAAGCTCAAGTTCCTCGCCGGATCCGAGGCCGCCATGGGCGCCTGGATCGGCGACATCCCGCCCGAGACGGCCGCCGCAAGGCTGCGCGAGGCCGTCGCATCCGTCCCCGAGGAGACCCTGTGACCACCACCGACACCCGCACGCCGCGGGCGCGCGACACCGCCGACGCCGCCCGCGCGCTCTTCGCCGAGCGCTTCGGCATCGAGCCCGTCGGCACCTGGTCGGCACCCGGCCGCGTGAACCTCATCGGCGAGCACACCGACTACAACGACGGGTTCGTGCTGCCGTTCGCGATCCAGCACCGCACGCACGTCGCCCTCGCGCCGCGCACCGACGGCCTGTTCCGCGTGCGCGTCGCGTCGACGTTCGACGACGCGACGGCCGAGGTCGAGCTGGACGAGCTCGACGCGCTGTTCCCCGACCGGCGCGACGACGTGCCGGAGTGGGCCCGCTATCCCCTGGGCGTGGCGTGGGCGCTGCTCGCAGCATCCGATACCGACCCCTCCACCGTCACCGGCGTCGACCTCGCCTTCGCCTCGAACGTGCCCATCGGCGCCGGCCTGTCGTCGTCGGCGGCGATCGAAGGCGCGACCGCCGTCGCCCTCGCCGAGACGTGGGGTGTGGTCCCACTCGACCTCGTCGCGCTCGCGAAGGTCGGCCGTCGCGCCGAGAACGAGGCCGTCGGCGCGCCCACCGGGATCATGGACCAGATGGCGTCGCTGCTCGGCCGCGCCGACGCCGCGATCTTCCTGGACTGCCGCTCGCTCGAGGCACAGGTGATCGACCTCGGGTTCGCGGATGCCGGTCTCGAGCTCGTCGTCATCGACACCGGTGTGAAGCACTCGCACGCGACCGGAGGCTACGGCGAGCGCCGCGCGGCGTGCGAGCGGGGCGCGGCAGCGCTCGGCGTTCCCGCGCTGCGCGACGTGACGCCCGACGACCTCCCGCGCCTCGCCGAGCTCGTCGACGACGTGACCTTCCGCCGCGTCCGGCACGTCGTGACCGAGAACCAGCGCGTGCTCGACACGGTCCGCACCCTGCGCGAACAGGGACCCGCCGCGATCGGCGACCTCCTCGTCGCGTCGCACGCGTCGATGCGCGACGACTTCGAGATCTCGGTGCCCGAGCTCGACACGGCGGTCGAGGCGGCGCTGTCGGCCGGCGCCGTGGGCGCCCGCATGACCGGCGGCGGCTTCGGCGGCGCCGCAATCGCGCTGGTGTCGCACGACCGCGTGCAGGCCGTGACGGATGCCGCCACCGCCGCCTTCGCCGCCGCGGGATTCGCCGCTCCGACGATCTTCACGGTGTCGCCCTCCGCCGGCGCCGCCCGCGACTGACCCCCTCGACCCCTCGCCTCCTGCCCCGCCCGCCCGCGGTTTCCTCGTCTCGACCCCTTGTTCACTTGCGCTGAACGTACGCCGATCCCGCGTGAGAGCGTACGTTCAGCGCAAGTGAAATCGCGAGGAACGAGGGGACACACCGAGCGCAAGCCCTGGCGGGAATGGATAGGAGCGGCCTAGCGTCGAACGCAGGGCCGCGGCATCCGTTCGCGGCGTGGAAGGAGCGATCGTGGCGTACATCACCGTCGGAACCGAGAACTCGGTCGACGTCGACCTCTACTACACCGACCAGGGGCCCTCCGATGCCCAGCCGGTGGTGCTGATCCACGGCTTCCCGTTGAACGGCGAGTCGTGGGGCAAGCAGCAGGCCGCGCTGCTCGATGGCGGGTTCCGGGTGATCGCGTACGACCGCCGGGGCTTCGGCGCGTCGACGAAGGCGGGTGCGGGGTACGACTACGACACGTTCGCGGCCGACCTGCATGCGCTCATCGAAGACCTCGACCTGCGCGACGCGGTGCTCGTCGGCTTCTCGATGGGCACCGGTGAGATCGCACGCTACCTGGCGCGGTACGGCAGCGGCCGCGTCGCCAAGGCGGCGTTCCTCGGCTCGCTCGAGCCGTACCTGCTCAAGACCGACGAAAACCCCGACGGAGCGGGTCCGCAGGAGTTCTTCGACGGCATCGCCCAATCGGTGCGCGACGACCGCTACGCGTTCATCACCGCGTTCCTGAAGGACTTCTACAACCTCGACGACAACCTCGGCACGCGCATCTCGCAGCAGGCCGTGGACGCCAGCGCACAGGTCGCGAACCTCGCCGGCAACACGGCGATCGCCGCCGCGCCGCTGACGTGGCCGACGGACTTCCGGGCCGACATCGGCGCGGTCGACGTGCCGGCACTCATCCTCCACGGCACCGCCGACAACATCCTGCCGATCGACGCGACTGCGCGCCGGTTCAAGGACCTCCTCCCCGACGCGACGTACGTCGAACTCCAGGGCGCCCCGCACGGGCTCCTGTGGACGCACGGCGCGGAGGTCAACGAGGCCCTGCTGGCGTTCCTCCACCGCTGACCGCACGACGCGACGGATGCCCCGGCACCAGGTGCCGGGGCATCCGTCGTTCCGATGTCAGGACTGCACGCGGCGGCGGCGCAGCACGACCGCGAACGCGCCCGCGGCGATGAGGGCGGCGGCGAGCCCGGCGGTCACCGCCAGTCCGGCGCCGTCGGCCCCGGTTGCGGCCAGAGGGCCGGTCACGGTCACCTCGGTCCAGCCGATGACGTTGCCGTCGGCGTCCAGCACCACCAAGCGGTGCTCGCCCGGGGCGACGCCCGCGGGCAGGGTCACCGTCACGGTGCCTGCGGCGCTCACCACGTGGGCACCGAGCAGGATCGGGGCGGAGTGCAGCCACACCCACACGGTGTCGCCTGCGTACTGCGTGCCGACGGAGAGCGTCACCGTCTGCCCTGGCGCCACCGAGGTGGGCGCGTCCACCTGCCCGCGCGTCGCGTCGGTGAGCTGTGCGTCCGTCACCGGCCCGGGAGTGCCCGGCGTGCCCGGGGTCGGGGTGGGGCCACCCGGCTCACTCGGGCCGCCGGGCTCACCCGGGCCGCCGGTCGCCGGGCACGGCAGGGTGCCCGCGCGCAGCGAGTGCCCGTCGGTGTCGCCGTCGTCGGCCCACACGACCTCCTGGAAGCCGCTGGCGCATGTGGACACGGGTGCGACGGCCATGCCCTCGTTGTTGAGGTTCGCCATCCCGGCCGGCCGCACGTAGGAGTGCGCGACGTCGAAGTCGCCGTCGACGACGGTCAGGAGGTTGTAGACGCCGCCGCAGCCGTCGTCGCACAGCGCCCACAGCGCGGCACGATCCGCGTCGTACGCGACATCCATCGACCACGGCAGGCCGGAGCTCTCGACCTTCACCTCGACCGGTGCCGCTCCGGCGGCGAGCGAGAAGAAGTGCAGCGCTCCCGTGGCCTCGACGGCCGTCACGAACAGTCCGGGCGTGGCGTGGGCGGCGGCCGCGTAGGCGACGCCGTCCACCTTCCAGCCGGACTCGACGAGGAATTCGTCGGGCACGTAGGTGATGCCTTCGAGGCCGAGGTTCGTGCCGGTCGACACGAAGCCGTTCACGTCCCACTCGTGGGTCGCGACGAGCTCGGTCGTGGCCGGCGTCACGGCACCCACGTCGAAGCGGGCGACCTTGTTGTACGACGTGGACTTGGCTCGACCGTTGTCGCGCTCGGAGGTGATGTAGGCGGCGCCGTCCGGGCCGATCGTCACTCCCTCGGCATCCAGTTCGCCGCCCCCGTCGGCGAAGCGGAGCGGGAGGCCGCCGTCCCACTCGGGGAACGCCGCGTACACGCCGTCGACCTTGTGCATCTTGAAGAGGCGGCCCTTGTTCATGACGACCCAGAGGATGCTCGGGTCAGCCGGATCGAAGGCCGCGCCCGACACATCGCCCTCGTCGTTCGCGTCGAGGTCGGTGAAGGCGTCGACCGCGTCGACGACGGACACGGTGGCGGCGCCCGGCCAGGCCTCGGTGACCAGTCCGGGGCACGCGTTCACCGCGCCCCACGTTGCCATCGGGGTCTCGACGTACGAGACGGTGCCGAACAGGTCGCAGCGGCTGTACGAGGCGATGCCGTCCTCGTACCAGGTGTGGGCGACCACGCTGGCGCCGTCGACGGCCCGGCGGATGGTGAGCGAGTCGGCACTGTCGAGGCCGGCGATGTCGTCGCCGACGTAGAAGGCGCCGGCCGCGATCGTGGTGTCGGCGGGGACCGTGTGCACCACCGCGCCGTCGGAGTCGACCAGCTGCCAGCCCGAGATGTCCGCCGTCTCAGCGCCGGTATTGAGGAGCTCGGCCTTGCCACCGACGTTGGAGACCTCGTTGAGCACGACCGCTGTGGTGAGGCGCCGTGACTTCGTCTCGCACGACGGGGTGTTGTCCTGTCCGAAGCTGTTCGCGGTCACGCGCCAGAAGTCGTCCGACGCGTCGGGGCAGGCCGCGAAGGCGCGCGCGTCGGAGTCGTACGTGTCCGAGACGCCGCCGTCGCCGTCGCCGTAGGCCTGCTGGTCGATCAGCTGGCGGGTCGCCGCGTCGGCACCGGGGCCGTAGAGCTTGACGGCGTCACCCTCTCCGGAGAGGCCCTTCTTCGAGCTGAAGGCGACGTAGCCGCCGGCGGGGATGATCCATGAGCCGGCCGGCTCGAACGAATCGCCGTCCCACACCTTGAGGTCCGCGAGGGTCAGCGGCGAGGCGCCCGTGGCCGCACCGCTGTCGGTCTGGTGCCAGCCTTCGATGGTGACGTCGTGGGAGCCGGTGTTGACCAGCTCGACGGCATCGCCGAAGCCCGGATTGCCCGGGTCGTCGTCATTGAGCGAGGCGATCTCGTTGATCTCGATGTCGTCCCAGTTCGGGTCGAGCGCCGGCGCGGGGGTCGGCGTCGGCGTCGGCGTCGGCGTGCACGCGTTGGCGGCGGCAGGGCTCGGCGTCGTCGCCTGGAAGGCGCCGATCCCGTCGGCGCAGCGACCCCACGTGGTCGCATGGACGCCGGCCGGCCACGTGGTGGTGTCGACGAGGGTTGCGGAGTCAGGGAGGTAGAGGTTCGCCTCGTCGCCCTTGCCGAGTCCGGCCGCGGTGTAGTCGACCTTTACGAAGCCGCCCGGCTGGAGCGTGGTCCCAGCAGCGATCGCCTGAAGGTGGGCGGCGTCGGAGAGGCGGGCGTTGTCGGCGAGCAGCCAGCCCGAGATGTCGACGGCGTCGCCACCGGTGTTCGTCAGCTCGATCCAGTCCCCGGGGTCGGAGCTGACCTCGTTGATGCGGATCTGGTCGCCCACCGCCGCCGACGCGGGCGCCGCCGCGAACACGGTGACTGGGACGAAGCCGATGAGTGCGGCCAGAGCGGCGGCGATGCCGCGGTGATGCGTGTGCACGGGGGGTTCCTCGCGAGTCGTGCCGGCCCCAGACCGGCATCCGAATGGACCCCTGGAGCGTCACAGCGCGGGGAGAACGAGAGGTGAACGACGCGCGAACGCCGCCCATACGCGGCACCAACCGCCCACAGGCCCGACCCGTCCGGAGGCGCGAAAGGGTAGATCTCCGCACGGCGAGCGCGCGGAAATCTACCCTTTCGGCGTTCCGGGACGGGCTACTGCTGCGAGGCGTTCGCCATCGCGATGAGGCCGTCGATCATCTCGGGGCTCGTGCCCGCACCGTCGCCGCCTCCGAGCGCGCCCATCATGCCGATGCGGCCGATCGGGAACGACTCCATCATCTTCGACATGTCGACGCCCTCGGGCATGATCGATGCGGCGCTCTGGTCGAGACCGCCCATCATCTGCGCGATCGCGGCCTGCACGATGGGGCCCGCGACCGGGTGGCGCAGCACCTCACCCATCGACGACGTGCGCGACAGCGGCAGGGTGAACTCGTCGCCCGTGACCGCGACCGCGACGGTCGAACGGATGTCGCGGCTCGAGGCTGCGACATCGACCGTGTACTCGCCGCCTTCGACGACCCAGCGGTCGGCGCGGATGTCCCAGTACGCGAGATCCTTGCGACGCACCGTGAGAGTCACGACCTGGGTCTCGCCTGGCTTGAGAGCGACCGAGGCGAAGGCCTTGAGCTCTCGCGGCGCGCGCTGCACCGACGAGCCCGGCAGCGACGTGTAGACCTGCACGACCTCTCGGCCCGCACGCTCGCCGGTGTTGGTGACCGCGACGGTCACCTCGACGTCGCCGTCCGCGTCGACCGCGGCTGCGGCATCCGCGTACGAGAAGCTCGTGTACGAGAGTCCGTGGCCGAACGGGAAGCCCACCTCGAGGCGGCGCGCGTCGTACCAGCGGTAGCCGACGAAGAGGCCCTCACCGTAGCGGGTGTGCGAGAACTCGCCGGGGAAGTCGAGGAATGCCGGGGTGTCCTCGAGGCGCACCGGGATGGTCTCGGTCAGCTTCGCCGACGGGTTGACCGCCCCGAACAGCACGTCGGCCGTCGCGCCGCCGCCGGCCTGGCCGAGCAGCCAGGCCTCGAGGATCGCGGGCACGCGGTCGGCGAACGGCAGCGCCACGACGCCGCCGTTCGAGAGCACGACGACGGTGTTCGGGTTGGCGGCGAGCACGGCGTCGAGCAGTTCGAGCTGTGCGGCCGGCAGGTCGATGTCGTCGCGGTCGTAGCCCTCGGACTCGAGACGGGCCGGCAGACCGAGGAACACCACGGCGACGTCGGCAGCGGATGCCGCGGCCACGGCCCCGTCGCGGAGCGCCACGGTCTCTTCGGCCGAGACCTCCAGCGCGTTGCTGAAGCCCTGCGCGTAGGCGACGTCACCGGTCGAGAGCGCGCTGATCTCGTCGAGCGCGGTGTCGAGGCGCGTCGGGTTGATCATCGACGACCCGGCGCCCTGGTAGCGCGGCTTCGCGGCGAACTCGCCGATGACCGCGAGCTTCGCGTCCTTCGCGAGCGGCAGGACGCCGGCGTTCTTGAGCAGCACGATCGAGCGGCCGGCGGCCTCGCGCGCGAGGGCGTGGTGCGCGTCGACGTCGAGCGGTCCCGCGCCCGCTCCGGCGCCGTCGGTCGCCTTGCGCACGAGGTCGAGCACGCGGCCGGCGGCGACATCCACCACGGACTCATCGAGCGAGCCGTCCTGCACCGCAGCGACGATCTGCGCGTCGGTGACGCCGTTCGACGACGGCATCTCGAGGTCCATGCCCGCGGCGAGGCCCGGGACGCGCTCGTTGACCGCGCCCCAGTCCGACACCACGAGGCCCTCGAAGCCCCACTCGTCGCGCAGCACCTGCGTCAGCAGCCACGGGTCCTCCGACGCGTACACGCCGTTGATGCGGTTGTACGAGCACATGACCGTCCAGGGCTGTGCGTCCTCGACCACCCGCTGGAACCCGCGCAGGTAGATCTCGCGCAGCGGCCGCGGGTCGACGTCCGAGGAGGACCGCATGCGGTCGTCCTCCTGGTTGTTGGCGGCGAAGTGCTTGAGCGAGGTGCCGACGCCCTTCGACTGGATGCCGTTCACGATCGCGGCGCCGAGCACGCCCGAGACGATCGGGTCTTCGGAGAGGTACTCGAAGTTGCGGCCGCACAGCGGCGAGCGCTTGATGTTGATGCCGGGGCCGAGGAGCACCGCGACGTTCTCGATCGACGTCTCGGTGCCGAGCGCTTCGCCGACGCGGTGGATCAGGTCGACGTCCCACGACGAGCCGAGTCCGACGGCCGGCGGGAAGCAGGTGGCCGGCACGCTGTCACCGATGCCGAGGTGGTCACCGCCCTCGCGCTGCTTGCGCAGACCGTGCGGGCCGTCGGTGACCATGATCGCCGGAACGCTCACGCGCTCGACGGGCTTGGTGTACCAGAAGCTCGCGCCGCTGGTGAGCGACGCCTTCTCTTCGAGGGTCAGTTCCGTGACATCGGGGATGCTCATCGGGTTCCTTTCATCGGGAATGCGGGTCGGGGGTCGGGTCGCGGGCGCCCGGGTTCAGCTCAGCGGACGGCCTTGATCGGCCAGATCGCGAAGGCGCCCAGGATGCCGAGCACGATCGCGACCGGGAACAGACCCTGGTAGCCGAACACGAGCACGATGGCGCCCGCTAAGCCCGGGGCGAGGGTCTGCGGCAGTGTCGCAGCGATGTTGACGACGCCGAGGTCCTTGGCGAACGACTTCGCAGACGGCGCTGTCATGGGCGGATCCTTGCTTTCGGGTATCGCGCGACTCGACGGTGAGCCACTCGCGGAAAACCTTACGTCATTTGGTTTTGAAAAATCAAGCGTTGTTCGGGTTTACTGTCCCTATGAGAGACAGCGGCGGCACGGGGCGGCGGGGCTCCTACGCGAAAGGCGTCGCGAAGCGCGAGGAGATCCTCACCCGCGCACTCGACGTCATCGCCCGCGAGGGCTACCGCGGGGCCTCCATCAAAGAGCTGGCGGATGCCGTCGGCCTGAGCCAGGCGGGACTGCTCCACTACTTCGGCAGCAAGGAGGAGCTCTTCACCGAGATCCTCCGAAAACGCGACGAACTGGACTCGGTCGATCAGGGGCTCGCCGGCGACCTGCACCAGGGCCTCGTCGCGGAGGCAACGCCGCTCCCCGACATCCGGGCCGGCTACCTCAGCGTCATCCGCCACAACGCCGACGTCCCCGGCCTCGTGCATCTGTTCGCCCGACTGTCGGTCGATGCCGCCGATCCGGGGCATCCCGCCCACCAGTTCTTCGTCACTCGCGGTGAGAACCTCCGCGGGTTCTTCGCCGAGGCGATCGCCGCCCAGCAGGAGTCCGGCGAGATCACCGATCGGGTCGACGCCGACACCCTGGCTCGGATCTTCCAGGCTGTCGCGGACGGCCTGCAGGTGCAGTGGATGCTGGAACCCGACGTCGACATGGCCGCCACGGTCGACGCCCTGTTCGAGCTGCTGTCCGCCCGCCCCGCCGGCGGCGAGGGTGCGACGGACGACGCCACCGGTCGTTGAGGAAGGGCGGGACGGGCGACACGAGCGCCCTGACCGCCGAGCGGCGCCTGGTCAGATCCCGAGCGGATCCGAGAGGAGCCGCATACGCGCGTCGCGCTGCGCACCGCGCAGAGCGGCGTCAGCCCCCAGCGCGCTGCCGACCACCGGCGCGACCGGAAGCACCGGCGCCCGCGCGATGCGGGGCTGGATCGTGCGGAACACCGCGTCGACGTCGGCCGCGAGCGCTGCGGCGAAGCCGCCGAGCACGATGACGTCCGGCGCGACGGTCAGCGCCACGATCTGCAGCGTGCGCGCGATCTCCGGGACCGCGCCCCGCCACACGCCCACCGCGGGCTCCGTTCCGGCCTGCACCTGTGCGACGAACGCCTCCAGCGCGACGGTCAGCCCCTCCGCGGCCGCCAGAGCGCCGAGGTCCGACCGTGCCAGCAGAACGTCAGGCCCGGCGACGGTGACGAGGCACCCGCGCTGGCCGCACGCGCAGCGCGTGCCGTCCGGCACCACCGGCAGATGACCGAGCGCCGCCCCGAGGACGCGGGTGCCGGCGACCTCGTCGGTCAGGACGATCGCGCCGCCGATGCCCGAGTCGGCCTTGAGGTAGAGGAGCGTGTCGCCGCCCACGGCGGCGTGCTCGGCGAGCGCGGCGACGTCGGAGTCCGGCACCAGCCGGGCATCGCCACCCGCCTCCTCGAACGCGGTGAGCGCGGCTGAGCGAGCGCGTAGGAGCCCGAGGAGGTCGACCTCGCCCCAGTCGAGATCGGTGTCGGCGAGCACCCGGACCGGCGTGCCGCCGACGGGCGCCCACACCACGACGCACACGTCCGCGATCCGTCGGCCCGTCGCGGCGATGCGCTCGGCGGCCTCATCGACGACTCCGGCCAGCACGTCGGCGATGGCGGCGGGGTCGCCCATCGGCCGTCCGTGACGCCGCGAGACGCGGGTGAGCTCCTCCCCCGACAGGGTGCCGGCGACCGCTGTGGCATGGTCGGCGTCGAGCATCACGATCAGCACGCACGGGGCGGATGCCGCGAGCACGAGCATCGTCCGCGGCCGGCCCATCCCGGCCGGCGCCACGACGTCGCTCTCTTCGACGAGCCCGGCATCGATGAGCTCGGCGACCAGGGACGTCACCGAGCCGCGCGACAGCCCGGTCGCATCGGCGATGTCGGCGCGCGCCTCCCCGGCGCCCTCGAGCACACGCCCCAGCACGAGGCCGAGGTTGTGCCGGCGGACGTCCGGGGTCGCGAGAGGCATGATCGCCATCGTAGGCCGGGGCGGGCCCGGCGACGCCCGCCCCGCCCCGGTCAGGTCACGGCTGCGCCGCGAAGTGCGTGTCGTTGACCGTCTTGACGGTCCACCTGCCGGCCGTGTAGGTCAGCAGGTTGACGGCGCCGTTCGCCAGCCCGGTCGGGGGCAGGAGGTGCGCCGCGCCGAGGTCGACGAGCAGGCACGAGATGGACAGACCGCTCGAGACCACCAGCACGTTGTCGTCCCGATGCTTCGCGGCATCCTCCGCGATCGCGTCCAGCGAGTCCTGCATGCGGTCAGAGACCTCCTCGCAGTCCTCGGCGGGCAGTGCCGGCACCGGGTTGGTGGCCTTGATCGCGTCGGTCAGCTGCCCGAGCGTCGGCTCGGTGATCCCCTGCTGCGCCAGGCCGCCGAACACGGCGGCGCCCATCTCGCTCTGCTTCGCACCCTCCCAGCCGCCGAAGTTCAGCTCGCGCAGACGCTCGTCTCGCGTGGCCGACAGCTTCGAGCCCATGCCCTCCAGCATGAGCGTCGCGGTCTCATGGTGGCGCACCATGTCGGACGAGTACGCGGCATCCATCTGTCCGGTCTCGGTGCCGAGGTTCGCGCCGATCGTCGTCGCACTGGAGCGACCGGCCGCGGTCAGCGGCGAGTCCGACCAGCCCTGCACCAGGTGCAGCGCGTTGAGCATCGTCTCTCCGTGGCGGGTCAGGTACACCTGCACGACGGCGTCGCGGTTCGAGGTCGGCGGGTTCGCTGCGGTGGTGGCCGTCGCTTCGACAGGGGCCGCCGCCCAGCCGCCGAGCGCGGTGGCTCCCAGCACGGCGGCAGTGGCGAGGGCGATCCGCGCAGTCTTTCGGGTCATGTCATCTCCTTCGATAGGACGGCCAAACGCTAGCGAGTTTCGGGATTGGCGCGAGGGGTCGTTGCACGATCGTTACACATAATTCAGATATTGAATTTTGTACGCCATTGCGGCACACTGATCCCGAATGCCGTTCGCATTTCGCGCCTCACCCCCGAGACGTCTCGACGACGAGGAGTCACCATGACCGCACAGCCCGCGCCCGATCCGGCCATCGACATCGCCCCGACCGGGCTCATCCGGTCCGCGCCGCCCGCACCGGGCGAGCCGCCGGCCAGCCCCCCGGCCCGCAAGGCGCTGCTGCCCAGCATGCTCGTAGCCGCGCTGACGCTCTTCGCCACGTACGGCGGCCTGATCGCGATCCTCCTGCCCACGCAGATCCAGCTGCTGTTCGGCGACGACCACAAAGAGGCGAACCTCGCGATCGTCACCACCACCTCTTTCGTCTTCACGCTCTTCGCGCAGCCGATCGCCGGCGCCTTCAGCGACCGCACCCGCTCGCGGTTCGGCCGCCGCGCACCGTGGATGGTGCTGGGTGCGCTGGTGGGCGGCATCCTGCTCTTCGGAATGGGATCCCTCACCGACCTCATCTGGATCACCGTGTTCTGGGTCGTGATCCAGGTCGCCCTGAACTTCCTGCAGGCGCCCCTCACGACCATCACGGCCGACCGGTTCCCACGCTCGAGGCGCGGCGGGGCGAGCGCCATGATCGGGCTCGGAACCCAGGTCGGCATGACCGTCGGCATCATGGTCGCAAGCGCCCTCGCCGCACAGTTCGGCGTCGCGTACTCGATCTTCGGCGGCGCGGTGATCGTCGTCACGCTGCTGTTCGTGCTGATCAACCGCGACTGGTCGTCGAAGGACGCCGCCGTGCAGCCGTTCCGCTGGGGCGCGTTCTTCCGAGGCTTCTGGGTGAACCCGCGCACGCACCCTGACTTCTTCTGGGCATTCACGGCGCGGTTCCTGCTGATCCTGGGCTACTTCGTCGTCGCGACGTACCAGCTGTACCTGCTGCAGCAGTACGTCGGTCTGTCGCTGCCCGAAGCGCAGGGCGCCGTCCTCACACTGACGCTCGTCGCCTTCATCCCGACGCTCATCGCCATCGGCCTGTCGGGGTGGTGGAGCGACAAGGCCGGCCGCCGCAAGGCCTTCATCTACGCCGCCTCGGCGATCATGGTGGTCGGCCTCGCGATGCCGCTCCTCATGCCCGACATGACCGGCATGATTCTGATGAGCATCATCAACGGCGTCGGCTTCGGCGTGTACATGTCGGTGGACGCCGCCCTCATGACTGAGGTACTGCCCAGCGAGGGCACCGACGCCGGCAAGGACCTCGGCATCCTCAACGTCGCGACGAACATTCCGCAGGCGCTCAGCCCGTCGATCGCGCTGCTCATCATCTCGTCGCTCGGCGGGTACGCCATGCTGTTCGTGTTCGCGATCGTGTTCGTGATCCTCGCAGCGATCGCCACGGCGCCCATCAAGGGCGTCCGCTAGAGTCCGCAGGAAGGGACCCGCTCCATGACAGACACCACGACGACCATCCGCCATGCGGAGGCCGACACCGTCACCGGAAGGGTGCGCGGCCTCTGGCGGGGCGAGCCCGGCGCCGGCGGTTCCGCCGCATTCCTCGGCATCCCCTTCGCGAAGCCGCCCGTCGGCCCGCTGCGGTTCGCCGCCCCGGAACCGGCCGAGCCCTGGACGGGCGTGCGGGACGCGCTGGAGTTCGGGCCGACCGCGCAGCGGGGAGATCCCGGGGTGACACTCATCCCCGAGCCGTCCATCCCGGGGGAGGCCACGCTGAACGTGAACGTCTTCACACCGGTGCCGGGCGACAAGGCTGCCGCTCTGCCGGTGCTCGTGTGGATCCACGGCGGCGGCTACTTCGCCGGCTCGCCTGCGAGCCCCTGGTACGACGGACGCTCGTTCAACCGCGACGGCGTCGTCACCGTGTCGATCTCGTACCGACTCGGCTTCGACGGCTTCGGCTGGATCGAGGACGCGCCGTCGAACCGCGGTGTGCGGGACTGGCTGCTCGCACTGCAGTGGGTGCAGGACAACATCGCGAACTTCGGTGGGGACCCGTCGCGGGTCACGATCGCGGGGCAGTCCGCCGGTGGCGGGGCGGTGCTGACGCTGCTCGGGATGCCGGCGGCCCAGCACCTCTTCCACTCGGTGTGGGCGCTGTCGGGCGCGACGGCCGATGTCGCCACCGATCGCTGGGAGGCCCTCGGACGCGACATCGCCCGCCGTGCCGGCGTCTCTCCGACGCGTGCGGCCCTCTCGATGGTGTCGGAGGAGGGCCTCATCGAGGCGCAGAAGGCGGCGACCGCGGTGGCCGGTCCCGACGGCTTCACGAAGCTGCTCGACGACGGGCTGCAGCTCGGCCCGTCGATCGACGGCGATCTCATCACGCGCCCGACGGTCACCTCGCTCGCGGCAGGCGTCGGCGCCGACAAGCCGCTGGTGCTGGGCGCGACGGACGACGAGTTCTCGATGGTCGTGGCGGGGCGGGCGAAGACGCTCCGCTGGATCCCGCTGGGCCTGCTGCTCGGCAAGTCCGGTCTCAAGGGCGCGCAGCGGAAGGCGTACATCGCCGCCAACCGCGATGTCGTGACGCGCGGGCACGCCGCCCTGCTCGGCCGCTACATCACCGACCGCATGTTCAAGACCGCCGTGGTCCGGACGGCGCGGGCGCGCGGCGCCGCTCCGACGTGGGTGTACCGCTACGCCTTCCGCTCGAGCCAGCCCGGCATGGTCCACGACGCGGCGGTGCACTGCATCGACGTGCCGTTCTGGTTCGACTGCCTCGACTCCGTGCAGATCGAGCCGCTGACCGGCCCGAACCCGCCGCAGGCGCTCGCCGACAAGACGCATGCGGCCGCGGTCGGGCTCGTCGTGGGCGGCGACCCGGGCTGGCCGTCGTGGTCGGCCGTTCCCGGCACGACGCGCGTGTTCGGCGCCCCCGCCGGCGCGCGTGACATCGACCCCGACGGCTACGCCTCGGTCGCCCCTCTGCTCTGACCTCCGCAGTCACTTCCTGCCGCTCGGGCCCTGCCCGCACGCCCGAATCTGACTGCGGGACCGGACGTCATCACGCTCCGCAGTCAGAAGACGCCGCGACGTGCCGAGGTGCGCGGGCGGAAGCCGACGGCGGAGCGTGGGGGCTTGGGGGGCGCAGGGGGGTGCGGGAGAGTGCGGGTGGTGTCAGGACAGCGCGCTGACGACCTCACGCTCGAACAGCTCGACGCCTGACAGGTCGTACGCCGCCTCGGGGAAGTAGTGGATGGCGTACGTGATGCCGTGACGCTCGCGCTCGGCGAGACGCTCGACGACCTGGTCCACCGCGCCGAAGGCGGGCGAGGTCACGTAGTCGTGCTCGATCTGATCGGCGCGCTCCTGACCGACGTGCGGCAGCAGGCGCTCCTTGACGACGGCGAGACGCTCGTGCGCCTCGGCCTCGGTCGCACCCACGATGGTGTTGAAGTTCGAGGTGCGCGTGATCTCCGAGAAGTCGCGGCCGAGCGCATCGCAGTGCTCGCGCAAGACCACGCTCTTGCGGTCGATGTCTTCGAGCGACCCCGCGTAGTTCGTGTACGACGCGTACTTCGCCGCGATCTTGAGCGTCACCTTCTCGCCGCCGCCGGCGACCCAGATCGGGATGCCGCCGTCCTGCAGCGGCAGCGGCTGCACGATCGCGCCGTCGACCTGGTAGTGCTTGCCGTCCAGGGTGGCACGGCCGGTCGTCCAGGCCTGCTGCATGATGTCGACGCCCTCGCGCAGCATCCGCAGCCGCTCCGGCACCGGCGGGAAGCCGTAGCCGTACGCCTCCCACTCGTGCTCGTACCAGCCGCCGCCGATGCCCATCTCGGTGCGCCCGCCCGACACGATGTCGACCGTCGCGGCGACCTTCGCCAGGTAGGCGGGGTTGCGGTAGCCCATGCACGTGCACATCTGGCCGAGCCGGATGCGGTCGGTCGTCGCGGCGAACGCGGCCATGAGCGTCCACGCCTCGTGCGTCGCCTCGTCGGAGTGCACCGGGGTCGTGTGGAAGTGGTCGTACACCCACAGCGACTCCCAGGGGCCCTCATCGGCGCGCTGCGCGAGCCCCTTCATCACCGCCCAGTGCTCCGCGGGGTCGATGCCCACGAGATCGAATCGCCAGCCTTGGGGGATGAAGGTTCCGAAACGCATGGTGCTCAGCCTATGGGGATGACGGATGCCTCGGCCCGGCGCCCCGGACCCTCGCTGCTGGAACCGCGAAAGGGTATGTCTCCTCCCCGCGCCCGTGCGGAGATCTACCCTTTCGCGGTTCTCTTCTCGGGAGGGCTCGGGACCTCAACCGGAGGGGAGGACGCGGGCGTGCGGCATCCGCTCGCGCATCACGGCGACCGCCTCGGGGTTGTGGTCGACGAGCACGGCGTCGCGACCGAGCGCCGAGGCGACGGCGCCGGTCGTGCCGCTGCCCGCGAAGAAGTCGAGCACACGATCGCCCGGCCGCGACGAAGCCTGCACGATGCGGCGGAGCACCCCCTCGGGCTTCTGCGTCGGGTACCCGGTCTTCTCGCGCCCGGTCGTCGGCACGATCGTGTGCCACCACACGTCGGTCGGGAGCTTGCCCCGCTCGGCCTTCTCGGGCGTGACGAGCCCGGGCGCCATGTAGGGCTCGCGGTCGACGGCATCCGAGTCGAACCAGTACGCCTTCGGATCCTTCACGTAGACGAGGATCGTGTCGTGCTTGGTCGGCCAGCGCTTGCGCGTCTTCGCACCGTAGTCGTAGGCCCAGATCAGTTCATTGAGGAAGCGCTCGCGCCCGACCAGCGCGTCCATCAGCACCTTGGCGTAGTGCGCCTCGCGGTAGTCGAGGTGCAGATACAGCGTGCCGTCGTCGGCGAGCAGCCGCCACGCCTCGAGCAGCCGGGGCTCGAGGAACCCCCAGTAGTCGTCGAACCGGTCGTCGTAGGCGCGGAGGTCGCCGCGGATCCGCTCGTACTCGCGCCCGTGGAACCCGCGCCGCACGATGCCGTCGCCGCGCGGCTCGGGGCCCGACACGGGGGACGGATGCCGCGACCTGGCCGTCTCGATCGAACGCTCCTGCGGGCGGCCGGTGTTGAACGGCGGGTCGAGGTAGATCAGGGTGAACGCGCCGTCGGGCAGCCGCCGGATGACCTCGAGGTTGTCGCCCTCGTGGATCTCCACGGAACCCGGAACCGGAGCCCCGCCCGCCGCTGAGGCCGCACCCGGACCTCGCGCGCTCCCGGGGGCCGCCGCGCTGCCACGGGCCTCAGCCCCAGCCGCAGCCGTCGCGCTCCCGGGGGCGGTCGCACTGCCGGGGGCATCCGTTCCGCCCGCAGCCGAGCTCACGCGCGCCGGCCCGTCACGGGACCCGGCGCAGCCACGCGTCGGTCGCGAACTTGGACTCCACGAGCGCCTCGGCCTCGGCGTACTCGTCGTCGGTGATGCGACCGGGGACGGCGCCGTAGAGGTTGGCGAACGTCTCCTCGAGCTTGGCGATGATGGCCTCGCGAGGCAGGCCGGTCTGGCGGCGCAGTGGGTCGACGCGCTTGGCCGCCGAGGTCGTGCCCTTGTCGCTGAGCTTCTCGCGGCCGATGCGCAGCACCTCGGTCATCATCTGACCGTCCATGTCGTAGCTGAGCGTCGCGTGGTGCAGCACTCCCCCGTTCGCGAGCCGCTTCTGCGCCGCGCCGCCGATCTTGCCCTGGGGCGAGGCGATGTCGTTGAGCGGCTGGTAGGTCGCCTCGACACCCAGCGCCCGCAGCGCCTGCAGCACCCAGTCATCGAGGAACGCGTACGAGTCGGCGAACGTGAGTCCGGCGACGAGGGATGCCGGCACGTAGAGGGAGTAGGTGACGATCGAGTTGGCGCCCATCATCATCGCGCCGCCGCCCGAGATGCGGCGGACCACGTCGAAGCCGTGCCTCGAGGCGCCCTCGGGATCGACCTCGTTGCGGAGGGACTGGAACGAGCCGATCACGACGGCGTTCTCGTCCCACTCCCAGATCCGCAGCGTCGGACGCCGTCGACCGTCGCCGACGCGGCCGGTGAGGACCTCGTCGAGCGCGAGGTTCATGCGCGGCGAGACGGGCTTGTCGTGCACGATCTCCCAGTCGAAATCCCGCCAGCCGGGCGCGGTCACGAGGGCCCGGCGCACCGCGGTGCCGACCGCCTCGGGGGTGAAGCCCAGCAGCTGCGCCCCGCGCGGAAGGGCGGACCGCACAGCGGCGGCGATGGTCGCGACGTCCGACTCGATCGGCAGTCCGTTGACGGCGGCATCGATGTCGCCGAGCGCGTCGTCGGGCTCGAGGAAGAAGTCGCCTGCGAGGTGGAAGTCCGCGATGCGGCCGTCGCGCTCCTCGAGGTCGACGACGACGAGCTTTCCGCCGGGCACCTTGTATTCGCCGTGCATGCGTTCAGCCTATTGCCGGGGCGCCGGAGGCCGGGCGGCCACCCAGGGCGCGCAGGCCGGGCGCCGCCCGAAGGCGACGCCCGGCCGACCAGGTCAGTTGATCCCGGGGATCACCAGCCACCGGTTGACGAGCACGATCCACAGCGCGATGACCGCGAGAGCCGCGATCGCGATGCCGATGCCCTGACGGCCGCGGAGCAGGAGCCCCACGACGATCACGATGAGCGTCGCGATCGCCAGCACGAGCGACCCGAACGGGATGCCGGGCAGGAACAGCGACAGGATGAAGAGCGCCGCGACGACGATCTCGATGATGCCGACGACGGTGTTGCCCTTGCCGCGCACCCGGAGGATGCCGTCGAAGAGGGCGAGCGCGCCGCCGATGAGCGCGATGAGCAGGAGCCAGCTGAGGGTGATCAAGGTGGGGGGAACCTTTCGCGAGGGATGCCGCGGCAACCGCCGCGGCGCCGGTCAGCCTATCGACGCGCGGCACCGGGCCTCCGAAACAAGCCGGGGCTGGACGCGGCACCCGCGGGACTGGTAAGAGGCGGCGACGACGGGGCGAGGCATCCGTCATCGCCGCCTCTCAGGAGTGCGGCACGCGCCTTGCTATGAGGTGCAGGCCCGCCCGTCGAGAAGGAACTGCCACGGCGTGCTCGCCGCGCCCTTCGCGTGGATCACCGTGTCGGGCGCGTTGCCACCCTTCTTGGTCGTGCCCGAGACGCTCACCGTGCCGTCGGACTGCGTGACGGTGGCGCGCGTGGCCTTCGTCACGGTCTGGCCGTCCGGTACGGCGAACGCGAGCGTCCACCGGTCGGCGACGACGCCCGACAGGCGCACCGTCGCAGAGAAGGCGACCTCCTCGCCGTCGGCGGCCCACTCGACGTGGCAGTCGAGCGGCGCGATCGGCGGGTTCGCGAGGGCGATGAGCTCGCGCGCCTGCTCGACGAACCACTGACCGGCCGCGGGGTCCTCCATGCCGCGCCCCGGATCGAGCGGTCCCGCCGTGCCGCGGTAGCACTTGCCGTCGGACTCGCCCGGCACCTTGATCCACAGGTACGCGTCCACGAGGGGCGCACCCGTCGTCGTGTCGGGGCGGGTGCCCAGGCCGCGATCCGGCGGGTTGCACCAGTCTTCGTGCGTGTCGCCGTACAGGCCTTCGTGGTTCCAGGGCCCGAGGCCGTTGCGGCTGGTGTCGATGACGAAGTGCGTGGTGGCCTCGACATCGCCGAGGATCGCCGCGTAGCGCGAATCGACGCCACTCGTGTTCAGCGCGGGGTCGGCGGCATCTGCGCTCCATTCGCCGTACGGCGACATGGCCACACCTTGCCAATCGGTCGCAGGGCCGCCGTTCCAGTACTGGTTGCCGCACGAGCCGAAGTCACCCGGGTTGACCTGCGCGGCGTAGGCGATGCACTGCGACACCCAGGTGCCGTATGCGGTGTTGTTCGCGGTGAACTGGTAGTTGGACGCGTTGAGGAA
Organism: Microbacterium sp. B35-04; assembly: GCF_010634885.1. Taxonomy (NCBI): domain Bacteria; kingdom Bacillati; phylum Actinomycetota; class Actinomycetes; order Micrococcales; family Microbacteriaceae; genus Microbacterium; species Microbacterium sp. B35-04. The sequence continues at coordinate 28,223 of NZ_MWLP01000008.1, forward strand.
GAACCCGTCTGCGTCCTGCACGCCGGCCTTGATCAGACGGTCCGAGATCTCGCCGACGTTGAGCCACGCCGAGCTGGTGCCGTCGAGATATACGGATGCTTCGGGCAGAGCGCCGATCGCATCCACGGCGTGGTTCAGCTGGGTGAAGCGGTCGGCGGCGGCGGTGTCGGCGGGCACCTCGGCCGGCTGGCACCACTCCATCTGCCCGTCGAGCGTGACGTAGTGCGGGATGATGCCGAGGCCGTCGGGCTCGAGGATCACGGTGGCGGCACGATCCCCGATGCCGGCGGTGAACCCGTCGATCCAGGCGTTGTACGCCGCGGTGTCCGCCGCTCCGCCCGCCGAGTACTGCGCGCAGTCGCGGTAGGGCAGGTTGTAGGCGACGAGCACCGGCATGCGGCCCTGCGCGGCGGCAGCGGTGACCACGTCATCGACCGCCGCCTCGACCTCGGCCGGCGTGCCCGAGGTGAACCAGTTCGCGGACGGGATCGAGCCCAGCAACTGGGCGTCGTCCCGCGCCTGTCCGGTGAGGGACTGGGCGGCTTCGAGGGTCGTGCTCCACGGGTTGACGTAGAGCTCGGAGCCGACGAGGTCGCCGTCCGGTTCGTCGGCGGCAGCCGCGGTCGCGCTCAGCGGCACGGCGAGCCCCACCGCGAGTGCGGCAGCGGCGCCCAGTGCCCAGGCGCGCTGTGGCGGACGCGCGCGGAGTCTGGCGAGTGGGTGGGTCATGTGGGTCTCCTGGTCGTCGTCGACCTCCGGGCACCGTCGCCCGGGGAGCGGCACTGCGGGACCGACGGCTCGCCGGGCATCCGAACCCGGCGTGGGAGCGCTCCCACGGTGACCACTGCCGCCAGGATGACTCATCAGCCGCCGGTCGTCAACGGTGGAAACGGGACAGCCGAGCCAGCCGGAGGCAGCGGCCGGGTTCAGTCCCGGGCGGGCACGGTCCGATCGAGCCAGGCGAGCAGATCGGCGCGGACATCCTGCTGCATGACTTCGTTGAAGATCTCGTGGCGCGCCTCCGGGTAGACGAGCGTCGTCACGTCGGTGAAGCCGGAGCGCGTGCGATACGCATCGGCGAGCCTGTGCACGCTGCGCGGCCCGCCCACCGTGTCGTCGCGGCCCACCATGAGGAGCGTCGGGATGTCGCGACCGAGGTTCTTGCGGGGCAGACCGTACATGCGAAGCGAGTCCAGCACGCCGATCAGCTTGATCGGCTCTTCGCTGGTCGTGAGCGGATCGTCCAGGAAAGCACGCCCCACCGACAGATCACTCGAGAGCCACTCGGTGCCCATCGCGTCGGGACCGTCCCAGGGCTTGTTCAGTCCGCTGGTGTGGATCGATCCCGGCATGCGCAGCGCCGAGCCTGTAAGAATCAGTCCGTCGTACGACTGGGGATGCAGGTTCACGAGCATCTGAGCGAGCACCGACCCGCCGGAGTGCCCCAGCAGCACGAGCGGCAGATCGGGGTTCTCGGCGCGGACCTGCTCGGTGAACTGCCACATCGCGGCGAGCGCTGCCCGCAGGCCACCGGGCCCGAGATGTCCGAGCAGGGCGACGTCGCCGCCGTGCTGGGTCATGCCGGTGCGACCGTGGCCGCGGTGGTCGGCGGCCCACACGGCGTAGCCGTGCGCGGTGAGCGCGTCAACCAGCACGGCGTACCGCCCGGCGTGCTCGCCGACGCCGTGCAGCAGCTGCACGACCGCCCGCGGTTCGGTCTTCGCCGGGTGGACGTCGAAGAAGATCGTGATGCCGTGCGCATCGATGAACTCGGGCATGCGCAGAAGTCTAGGTGCGGGACGCCGACGCCCCGCGCACGAACCCGGGAGGCGGCACCGGTCCATTTTCTTTAGCAGGACTAATGAGCTATGCTAAGTAATCGCATGAACAGCAACGTGATCCCCATTCCAGCCACCGGCACCGACCCGGGCGACCAGCCCGACCTCTCCCCCGCCGCATCGCAGCTGCGGATCGCCACGTTCCGCCTGGCCCGGCGGATGCGCACGCAGCGCGCCGTCGACTCGATGAGCGACGGCCAGTTCGCCGTTCTGGCGGCCCTGCGCGTGCACGGCGCGCACACCCTCGGCGAGCTCGCCGAGCGCGAGCGCGTGTCGGCGCCTTCCATGAACCGCACCGTCAACTGCCTGCAGGAATCCGGCTACATCGTCCGCGCCGCCGACGAGCGCGACGGCCGCAAGGTCGTCATCTCGCTGACGCCCGACGGCGAGGCCGTGGTCGAAGAGACGGCACGCCGCCGCGACGCGTGGGTCGAGGCATCCCTCGCCGAACTCACGCCCGCCGAGCGCGACACCGTCGCCGCAGCCGCCGAGATCATGCAGCGGATGGTGGCGCGATGAGCGCCATGTTCCGGTCGTTCTCGGCCTTCAACTACCGCGTCTGGTTCATCGGCGCCCTGGTGTCGAACATCGGCGCATGGATGCAGGCGACGGCCATCAGCTGGGTCGTGCTGACCGAGCTGACGTCCAACGACGCCGCCGCCATGGGTGTCACGATGGCGCTGCAGTTCGCTCCGCCGCTGCTGCTGGTGGGCGTCACCGGGCTCGTCGCGGACCGCTTCGACCGCCGCAAGCTCCTCCTCCTCACACAGAGCCTGCTGCTGCTGCTCGGCGTCGCCATCGGCGCGCTCATCTTCGCCGGCGTGATGACGCTGCCGATCATGTACGGCTTCGCGCTGGCACTCGGTGTCGTCGCGGCCTTCGACAACCCGGCGCGACAGACATTCGTATCCGACCTCGTCGCGCGTGAGAACGCCTCCAACGCCGTCGCCCTGAATGCGGCGTCGTTCAATGGCGCGCGCATGATCGGCCCCGCGGTGGCGGGCATCGTGATCGTCGCCATCGGCACCGGGTGGGTGTTCGTGGCCAACGCCGTGACCTTCCTCGCCATGCTCGGCGCCCTCGTCCTGATCCGCACGAACGAGCTGGTGCCGCGCGTGAAGGCGCCGCAGTCGTCGCGCCTCGCCGACGGCGTGAGGTACGTCGCCCGGCGTCCCGACTTCATCGTGACCTTCGCGATGGTCTTCCTCATCGGCGCGTTCGGCATGAACTTCCCCATCCTGGCGTCGACGATGGCGGTCGAGTTCGGCAAGGAGGCCGACGGCTTCGGCCTGCTCAGCTCGATCCTCGCGATCGGCTCAGTCGCGGGCGCGCTGCTGGCCGCCCGTCGTGATCGGGCCCGCCTGCGCGTGCTCATCGTGGGCACGGCGATGTTCGGCGTCGCCGCGGTGGTGTCTGCGTTCATGCCCACGTACTGGATGTACGCCGCGACGCTGGTGTTCACGGGTTTCTCCGTCGTGACGATGATGGCGACGGCGAACGGCTACGTGCAGACCACGACCGACCCGGCGCTGCGCGGCCGCGTGCTGGCGCTGTACATGGCGATCCTGATGGGCGGGACGCCGATCGGCGCACCGATCGTCGGCTGGGTCGCCGCCGAGTTCGGCCCCCGCGCCGCGATCCTGGTCGGCGCTGCGGCCGCCTTCGTCGCCTTCGCGATCGGCGCGACGTGGCTGCTCGTCTCCGGCCGCCTGCACCGCCACGAGCGCAAGCGGTTCCGCCTGACGCTCGACGAGACGCGGCCGCTCAGCGTCGTCGTGCCCGAGGAGTTCAGCGACGAGGTCGCCGGCACCACGCCGATCCCGCTGCCGCGAGACGACGACGAGCTGCCCGCCCGCACCCGCGCTGCAAGCTGACCCCCTCCCGCCCCCGCACGCGGACGCGCGAAAGGGGAGATTTCCGCACGCTCCGGCGTGCGGAAATCTCCCCTGTCGCGGCTCCCGGCGGGGGGCGTCAGCGTGGGGCGGAGCTGGAGACGGCGAGGGACGCGACGGCGGGCGCGAGGCCTTCGGCAGTGACGGTCACGGTCGCCCGGCCCGGACCCGTCGGCCGGACGATCGCGAGCGCGCGCCCGTTGAAGGTCGTGACCGACGGACCGGCGAACGACTCCTCCGTGCGGATGCGGCCGGTGCCGAGGCCGACCAGTTCGGCATCGCCCTCGACCGACACCGTGACGAGGCGATCGGCGTCGGACGCGATGACTCCGTCGGTGTCGGCGAGCGAGACGGCCACGAACCCGAGACCGTCCACCGTGATCTGGGACTGCTCGACGGATGCCGTGAGCACGGGCTCTCCCGCCGTGCGCAGCGCCGTCCTGCCGACCTCGCGGCCACCGCTGCGGGCGACCGCGACGAGCTCGCCGGGCCGGTACTCCGTCTCGAACCGCGCGCGGAACGCCTTCTCGGCGCCGACCGTCGCCACGCCGAGCGAGACGCCGTCGCGGAGCAGCTCGACCTCCTCGGCGGGCGCATAGACGTCGACCGTGACGGGGACGCCGAGCTCGGCATCCCACGTCCACGACGACACCGAGTCGTCCCACGACCACGGCGTCGTCGCGGTCGGGCGGCCGTGGTGTCGCGGTGGATGCACCGTCAGATACGGCTCGGTGCGCAGCCCGAACACGATCTCGCGGTAGTACGAGACCGGGCGGCGGTGCCCGGTGATGTCGATGTCGCCGCAGCCGGCGAGCAGGTGCGGGTACGGGCCTGCCGTGCCGGTCGGCTCGTAGCCCGGCTCGTCGGTGTAGTCGACGCGGCCGATGCCGGCCTCGCCGAGATAGTCCCAGCCAGTCCACGTGAAGTCGCCGATGACGTGGTCGAGGCGCTCGACGAGCTCCCACATCTTCTCGATGCGCGACGGGAACGTCTCGGAGCCCACGATGATGCGGTTCGGGAACAGCTCGCCGTCCAGTTCATAGCGCGATTCGGCGTAGTTGAAGCCCACGACGTCGAGCACCGACGCCGATTCCTCGGTCGACTGCGTCACGAGCTCCGACGCGTTGGCCGCGGCCATCATGTCGCCCATCGCGGCCATCATCGTGTTCGGGTCGGAGGCGTCTGGCGCGGCCTCATCGCCGGGCGCGGCATCCGTCTCGAAGCGGCCGAGGTTGGCGATGATGCCGTTGATGCCGTTCGTCACCAGGCGGGTGTCGTCCAGGTCGCGGATCGCCTCGGCGAGGCGCCGGCTCCACGCGGACCCGGCCGGCGTCGCGAGCTCGAGGATCTCATTCCCGATCGAGTACATGATGACGCTCGGGTGGTTCAGGTCCTTCGCGACGAGGGCGTCGACGTCGTGACGCCAGCGTGCCGAAAAGCCCGGAGCCGCGTCGAAGGCGACCTTCGAACGGGTCCAGGTGTCGGTGAGCTCGTCCATCACGAACACGCCGTGCCGGTCGCACGCGTCGAGCATCGCGCGGCTCATCGGATTGTGGGCGCTCCGCAGCGCGTTGAACCCCGCCTCCTTGAGGAGGCGCACGCGCCGGTCCTCGGCGTCGGCGAACGTCGCCGCCCCGAGCGGCCCGCTGTCGTGGTGCACGCAGGCGCCCCGCAGCTTTACGCTCTCGCCGTTGATCCGCAGTCCGTGCCGCGCATCGACCTGCAGGCGACGGATGCCGAAGGTCGCGGCATCCGTGTCGATCACCTGTCCGTCCTCGTCGGCGAGGCTCGTGCGCACGCGGTGAAGCGAGGGCGACTGGTCGCTCCAGAGCGCGGGGCCCTCGACGGCGAGGCGCACGCGCGCCACCGCCTCGGAGCCGGGGAGCACCGTCACCGGCGCCGTGCCCGACGCGACGTCGGAGCCGTCCGGCGCCATCACCACCCAGGCGACGCGCAGCGTGCGGGTATGGCGCGAGGCGTTCCGCACCGTCGTCGCGATGCTCGCGATCGCGCGCTCGGCGTCGATGTCGGGCGTCGTCACGCGCGTGCCGTCGAGCGGGATGTGCACCGGATCGGCCACCACGAGGTGCACCGGCCGATAGATGCCCGCTCCGGAATACCACCGGCTGTCGCGGTGGACGCGAGCTTCCACGGTGATCCGGTTCTGCTCCCCGTAGCGGAGGTAGGGGTCGAGCACGGCCTCGAACGCGTTGTAGCCGTTGGGCTCGTGCACGACCGCGTCGCCGTTCAGGAAGACGACGGCGTCGCGGTAGACGCCCTCGAACTCGAGCCGCACGGTCTTCTCCCGCCAGGCGTCCGGCACCTCGAACGTCTTGGCGTACTCGAACACGCCCCCGGGGACGTAGCCGGTGTGCACGCCCTGGTCGCTGTCGGCCGAGCGGGGAAGGTCGCGGACCGCATCGTGCGGCATGCGCACGGCGCGCGGCGCGGACTCGGCTGTCGCCGCCTCGAACGCGCCGAGCTTCGGCCCCACGGTCCAGCCGTCGAGGAAGGGCTCGCGGATCATGCCTCTGCTGCCTCGGTCGCTGCGCCGGTCGCCGGGAGGGCGGCAGCGCTGGTCTCGACGGCGTCGACGGATGCCGCAGCCGCCGACCGCGCGTCGAGCACCTGCTCGAGGCCGGCGAGGTCGTAACCGCTGACCATGCTGCGGAACGCCTCGGCGAGCGCCTCCGCCATGTCGGTGGACCCGGGGTCCAGCAGCCACTGCACCTGGAGCCCGTCCATGAGGGCGATGGTCGCTACGGCCGCGCGGCCGGGGTCGACACCCGGGTTGAGGCGTCCCGCCTCGGCGACGCGCCGGAACGACGCGGTGATGCTCTCGCGCACGGATTCGTAGCGATTCACGAAGTAGGCATGCGCCGGATGCGCCGGAGAAGTGGCCTCGGCCGACAGGGTGCAGTACAGCTCGACGACCCCCGGAATCGAGGCGTTGTGCTCGGCGAGCGTGACCAGGCCGCGAAGCGCCTCGATACCGTCGGGCAGGTCGAAGTCGACGAGGGCGCGCGCCAGTTCGTCACGGTGATCGAGTACGGCCATCAGCAGCGCGCTCTTGCTGCGGAAGTGGTGCAGCAGTCCGGCCTCGCTCATGCCCACGCGCTCCGCGACCTCCCGCAGGGAGCCCGCCCGATAGCCGGACTCGGCGAACACTTCGAGGGCAGCGTCCAGGATCGCGGTGCGGGTCGCGGCGGATTTCGCATACTCGCCGCGGGGCTTGCGCATCCTCGTGGGAGCGGTCCCCTCCCGCTTCGCGGCGGAGGTCGTCTCGGTCATCGTCTCACCGTATCCCCGGGTCGTCTCGCGCACCGCCATCGGTGCCCGCCGGGGTCCTTCCTCTCCGTTCTATAACGAATTCCGAGTCTTCGCTAGTTTTTTGTTCTAAAAACCTAGCGCTCACTCGATATTGCTGTTAGCGTCTCCCGGCAAGTAGGCGATCCGCAGGGGTATCGCCACAGATGAAGGGACCAAGGATGTTCCGTTGGAAGGCCACAGCAGCCACCATCGCGATCGCCGCGATCGCCCTCACCGGCTGCGCCGGTGGCGGGGATGACTCCGGCACGAGCGATTCCGGCCGAGCCGACCGGCTCACCCTCACCGCCATCATCGGCCCGACGAGCTACGACATCGGTCAGGGCGCCGAGTACGGTAACCGCAGCCCGTTCTTCCAGGCGGTGTTCGACACGCTGCTGCAGAAGAACGGCGAGGGTGAGATCGAGCCCTGGCTCGCCACCGACTGGGAGTACAACGAAGACAACACGGTGCTCACGCTGACGCTCCGCGACGACGTCGAGTTCACCGACGGCACTCCGCTCGACGCCGAGGCCGTCGTCGGCAGCCTCGAGCGCTTCCGCGACGGCACCGCGCCGCAGGCCGCGACGCTCGTGGGCAAGGAGTTCGCGGCCGTCGACGCCACCACCGTCACGATCACCCAGCCCGCGCCCGACCCGTCGCTGGTCAACCTGCTGTCGATCGCACCCGGGCTGATCCAGGCACCCTCGACGTTCGACGACCCGGATTCGGCGACCGAGCCTGTCGGCTCCGGCCCCTACGTGCTCGACACGGCCGCCAGCGTCACCGGCACCACGTACGTCTACACGGCCAATCCCGAGTACTGGAACCCCGACGTGGTCAAGTACGACAACCTGACGATCAACGTCATCGAGGACCCCACCGCCACCCTGAACGCCCTCAAGGCGGGCGAGGCCAACGGCGCGAAGATCGTCAACAACGACACGATCCCCGAGATCGAGGCATCCGGCTGGACCATCGAGGCCAACGAGCTCGACTTCCAGGGCCTGCTGCTGTTCGACCGCGCCGGCACGATGGCGCCCGAGCTGGCCGACGTCAACGTCCGCAGGGCGATCAACATGGCGTTCGACCGCGAGGCGCTCCTCGAGGCGCTGCAGGCGGGCTACGGCACGGTGACCGAGCAGGTCTTCCCGACCACGTCGGTCGGCTACGACGAGGCACTCGACAGCACCTACGGGTACGACCCCGAAGGCGCCAAGGAGCTCCTTGCCGAGGCTGGCTACCCGGACGGGTTCACGCTGAACATGATGTCGACCGCCGCATTCCAGACCACCTTCGACCTCGTCGCGCAGCAGCTCGCCGACATCGGGATCACGGTGAACTACACCGACCCCGGCACCGGCAACTTCATCACCGACATGCTCGCGCCGAAGTACCCGGCGACGTGGATGGCGCTGGAGCAGAACCCCGACTGGCAGCTGATCAACTTCATGATCGCGCCTGACGCGACCTTCAACCCGTTCCACTCGCAGGACCCACAGGTGGACGAGTACATCAGCACCATCCAGAACGGCACACAGGAAGAGGCCGACCAGGCGACGACGGACCTGAACGCCTGGATCGTCGAGAACGCCTGGTTCGCCCCGTTCTTCCGGGTGCAGGGAACCTACGCGGTCGACGCGAACACGGACCTCGAGTTCTGGCCGTCGAACGCCTACCCCTCGATCTTCGGATTCTCGCCGAAGAACTGAGTCCTCGCCCCGCCCGCGCGTCGCGCGCGGGCGGGGCGACACCACCCACGGGAAGCGACAGACATGCTTGCATTCATCCTCAGACGCCTGCTGTCCGGCGTCATCCTCATCGCGGTGATCTCCTTCCTCGCGTTCGTCCTCCTCTACGCGGCCGGAGGCGACATCCCGCGCCGCATCCTCGGAGAGAACGCGACCGCCGACACCGTCGCCAAGAAGGCCGAGGAACTGGGCCTCAACCGGCCGCTGCTGACCCAGTACTTCGACTGGCTGACGTCGGCGTTCACCGGCGACCTCGGCCGCAGCTGGTTCACCGGTGAGCTGGTCACGACGAGCGTCACCAATCGCGTCGCCGTGACGTTGTCGATCGTGATCGGCGCGACGGTGATCTCGGCGATCATCTCCGTCGTCGTGGGTGTCCTCGCCGCCCGGCGCGGCGGGGCCGTAGACGGCACCGTCCAGGTGTTCTCGCTCATCGGCTTCGCGATCCCCGGCTTCCTCATCGCCCTCTTCCTGGTGCTCGTCTTCGCGATCAACCTCGGCTGGTTCAAGGCGACGGGGTACATCCCGCTTGCGACATCGGTGCCAGGGTGGCTGTCGTCGGTCACGCTGCCGATCATCGCCCTGTCGATCGGCGCGATCGCGACCGTCACCCAGCAGGTGCGCGGCTCGGTCATCGACGCCATGTCCCGCGACTACGTGCGGACGCTCCGCTCGCGTGGGCTGAGCGCGAACTCGGTGGTCTACCGCCACGTGCTCCGCAACGCCGGCGGCCCCGCCCTCGCGGTGCTGGCCGTGCAGTTCATCGGCCTTCTCGGCGGCGCGGTGATCGTGGAGCAGGTCTTCGCCATCCCCGGCATGGGCCAGCTCACCGTCCGGGCGACGACGCTCGGCGACATCCCCGTCGTCATGGCCCTGGTGATCGTCTTCGCGATCATCGTCGTCGTCGTCAACCTCCTCATAGACCTCGCCCAAGCGGCGCTGAACCCGAAGGTGCGACTGTCATGACCGCTGTCGACGTTCCCCTCGCTGTCCCCGTCGCGCCGGTGCGCGTTGCGCTCTGGCGACGTCTCGTGCGGCGCCCCCTGGGACTCGCCTCCCTCCTCTTCCTCGCGTTCGTGGCGGTCATCGCGATCATCGGACCGTGGATCGCACCGCAGGACCCCAACTACGCCGACATCCGCAACGTGCTCTCGCCGCCCAGTGCCGAGCACATCCTCGGCACCGACGGCAGCGGTCGCGACGTGCTGTCGCGCCTGCTGGTGGCGACGCAGATCAGTGTCTCCGCCGCCCTCCTCGCTCTCGTCGTCGCCGTCGTCCTCGGCGTGACCAGCGGTCTCATCGCGGGCTACTACCAGGGCTGGTTCAACAGCACGGCGACGTGGGTGACCGAGCTGAACATGGCGCTTCCCGGCATCGTCGTGCTGCTGGCAGCCCGCGCGGTGCTGGGCCCGTCGGTGTGGATCTCGATGTTCATCTTCGGCATCCTGCTCGCCCCGGCGTTCTACCGCCTCGTGTACGCCTCCGTCACCGCGGTGCGCTCGGAGCTGTACGTCGACGCCGCACGCGTCTCGGGGCTCAGCGACACCCGCATCATCGGTCGCCACGTGCTGTCGGTCGTGCGCGCGCCCATCATCATCCAGGGGGCGATCATCGCGGGCATCGCCATCGCGATCCAGTCGGGACTGGAGTTCCTCGGCCTCGGCGACATCAGCGTCCCCACGTGGGGCCAGATGCTCAACGACGGGTTCAAGAACATCTACAAGGAGCCCATCCTGATGCTCTGGCCGTCGCTCGCGATCGGGCTCACGTGCATCGCGCTGACGCTCCTGGCCAATGTGATGCGCGACGAGCTCGAGCGCACGGTGTCCGTGCGGCGCAAGCGCCGCCGCGCCGTCGCCACCGCCACCGGCTCCATCGCAGCCGTCACCACGTCGCTCTCGACCGGCGGCGGAGACGTCGTCGACCTCGACGAGCCGCCGATCTTCGAGAGCTCCGGCGTCATCGTCCATCAGGACGACGTGCGCAGCAAGGCGAGCGAGAAGGTGCTGGAGGTCCGCGATCTCCGCGTCGGGTACGACCAGCCGGACGGCTCGCACATCGAGGTCGTCCACGGCGTCTCGCTCGACATCCGCAAGGGCGAGGTGCACGGTCTCATCGGCGAGTCGGGCTCGGGGAAGACCCAGACGGCCTTCGCCGTGCTGGGCCTGCTCCCCCGCGGCGGTCACGTCACCGCCGGCTCGATCCTGTACGAGGGCACCGAGCTCGCCGACGGCGACGAGCGCGCGTACGCCGGCGTCCGCGGCCAGCGCATCGGTTACATCCCGCAGGAGCCGATGTCGAACCTCGACCCCGCGTTCACGATCGGCAGCCAGCTGGTCGAGCCGCTGCGCAAGAACCTCGGGCTCTCGAAGAGGGCCGCGACCGACCGCTCGCTCGAGCTGCTGGCGCGGGTCGGCATCCCGAACCCCAGGCGCACGTTCGACGCGTACCCGTTCGAGGTCTCGGGCGGCATGGCGCAGCGTGTGCTCATCGCCGGTGCTGTCTCGACCGATCCTGACCTGATCATCGCCGACGAGCCGACCACGGCCCTCGACGTGACCGTTCAGGCCGAGGTGCTCGAGCTGCTGCGCGACCTGCAGGCCGAGCGGCACATGGCCATGCTCCTGGTGACGCACAACTTCGGCGTCGTCGCCGACCTCTGCGACCACGTCACCGTCATGCAGAGCGGCCTGTTCGTCGAGCAGGGACCCGTGCGCGCGATCTTCAACGACGCGCAGCACCCCTACACGCGGGCGCTGCTGGACGCGATCCTCGACGAGGGTCCCGCCCGAGGCCCGCTCGTCGCGGTGCCCTCGAGCACAGCGCCGTCGAGCGCAGCGCCCTCGAACGCACTGCCGTCGACCGAGAAGGGAGCACGAGCATGAGCACTCCGACGCCGCAGACACCGCTGCTCGACATCAAGGACCTCGTCGTCGAGTACCCGGGCAAGGGCTTCCGCGCCCAGCCGTTCCGGGCGCTCAAGGGCGTCTCGCTCGACATCCTTCCGGGCGAGACCGTGGGACTTGTGGGCGAGTCGGGATCCGGCAAGACCACGCTGGGCCGGGCCGCACTGGGCCTCGCACCCGTCACCGAGGGCTCGATCCGCTACGAGGGCAAGGAGATCGCCCACCTGAAGAGGCAGGAGCGGCGCGCTCTCAGCTCCGAGATCCAGGTGGTGTTCCAGGACCCGTACTCGTCGCTGAATCCGTCCATGACGATCGAGCAGATCCTCACCGAGCCGCTGACCGCGGCCGGCGTCGCCGGGAAGGAGGCGAAGACCCGCGTGCACGACCTGCTCGACCAGGTCGGCCTCCCCGCCGACGCGCGCGGGCGCCTGCCGCGCGAGTTCTCGGGCGGCCAGCGCCAGCGCGTCGCGATCGCCCGGGCCCTCGCCCTGCGGCCGCGGCTCATCGTGTGCGACGAGCCGGTGTCGGCGCTGGATCTCTCAACCCAGGCGCGCGTGCTCGACCTGTTCATCGACATCCAGGACCGCACCGGCGTCGCCTACCTGTTCGTGACGCACGACCTCGCGGTGGTGCGCCACATCAGCCACCGGGTCGCCGTCATGTACCGCGGCGAGATCGTCGAGTCGGGCGACGGCGAGCGGGTCACCTCGCAGCCGGAGCACCCGTACACGCAGCGCCTGTTCATGGCCGCGCCGGTCCCCGACCCCGACAAGCAGGAGCAGCGTCGCATCGCGCGTCGCGCACTGCTCGCCTCCGAAGCGGCCGCCGGCGCCGTCTGACGACTCGGATGCCGCAGCTCGGCCCGGCCCGTGGGTGGCGAGCTGCGGCATCCGTCCTCCTGACCCTCCTCTGAGAAAGAACCTCCCCCGATGACCGACATCGCTACGCACCCCGACGCGGTGCGCCACCTCGTTCCGCTGCTCGAGCGCCTGACACTCGAGCAGAAGGCGGCGCTCGTGCAGGGCGCCGATTTCTGGACCACCGTCCCGCTCCCCGAGATCGGGCTGCGCGCGATGACGCTGTCGGACGGCCCGGCGGGCGTCCGCGGTCCGCGCTGGGACGAGCGCGAGCCGTCGCTGAACCTGCCCTCGGGGTCGGCGCTGGCCGCGTCGTGGGACGTCGACCTGGCGTACCGGTACGGGGCGGCCGCGGCATCCGAAGCCCGCCGCAAGGGCGTCGACGTCGTGCTCGGGCCGACGATCAACCTCCATCGCTCGCCGCTCGGCGGCCGTCACTTCGAGTGCTTCAGCGAGGACCCGGAGCTGAGCGCCGAGCTCGCCGCCGCCTACGTGCGCGGCCTGCAAGACAACGGGGTCGCGGCCACGCCCAAGCACTACGTGGCCAACGACTCCGAGACCGACCGCTTCACCGTCGACGTCCAGGTCGCCGAGCGTGCGCTGCGGGAGCTGTATCTCGCGCCGTTCGAACGCGCAGTCGAGGCCGGCGCCTGGACCCTCATGAGCGCCTACAACGCCGTCGACGGCGTGACGATGACCGAGAACGACCTGCTCGAGACGCCGCTCAACTCCGAGTGGGGATTCGACGGCGTCGTCATCAGCGACTGGACCGCGGTGCGCTCGCTCGACGCCGTGCCCGCCGCACAGGACCTCGCAATGCCGGGTCCCGCCCCCGCGTGGGCGGACCTCGTCGCGACGATCCGCGACGGGCACCTGAACGAGGCCGACCTCGACCGCAAGGTGCTGCGCCTGCTGCTGCTCGCGGAGCGGGTCGGCGCGCTCGGCGATGCCGCCCCGATCGAGCCGGCGCCGCTCGACGGCCCCCGCTTCGCGCGTGCCGCGGCGATCGAAGGCACCGTGCTCCTGCGCAACGAGGGCGTTCTTCCCCTGGATGCCGCCTCGCTCGGTCGCGTCGCCGTCATCGGCCAGAACGCGCGCGAGGCCCGGACGCAGGGCGGCGGCAGTGCCACCGTGATCCCCGAGGCCGTGGTCTCGCCCCTCGACGCGATCCGCGGCGCCGTGCCGGAAGCCGACGTGAGGTACGAGATCGGCGCCGTCGTGCAGGAGGGCGTCGGCGAGATCCCGCTCGCACAGCTGCGAAATCCGGCAACGGGCGAGGCGGGCATGCGCGTCGCGTTCTTCGACGCCGACGGCACCGAGCTCTTCGCGGAGAACCGCCTCTCGACCGCCCTGGTCTGGTTCGGCGGCGACGCGCCGATCGCGGCGAGCGCGACGGTGGTGTTCGAAACGCTGTACACGCCCGCCGAGACCGGCGACATCGAGCTCGGCTTCGCCGGCGCGAACCCGGGGCGGCTGTTCGTGGACGAGCGCCTCGTGCTCGACGACGCACCCGTCATCGAGGGTTCCGACCTCGGCGCCGCGTTCCTGAACCCGCCGTCGATCACGGCGACGGTGGCCGTCGAGGCCGGCCGCGAGACGGCCGTGCGCGTCGAGTTCACGCGCGCCGCCGGCGGTGCGCTGTCGGGGGCGCTGAGCGCGACGCTCGGCATCGCCCCCGAGCGCACCGATCCCGCGGAGCTCATCGCCCGTGCGGCGGCGGAGGCCGCGGCATCCGATGTCGCGATCGTCGTCGTGGGCACCAACGCGAAGGTCGAGTCGGAGGGCTACGACCGCACCAGCCTCGACCTGCCCGGCCACCAGGACGACCTGGTGCGCGCGGTCGCGGCGACCGGGACGCCGACAGTCGTCGTGGTCAACGCCGGCTCGCCGGTCGCGCTGCCGTGGGCCGTCGACGTCGCGGCGGTCGTGCAGGGGTACTTCGGCGGGCAGGAGTTCGGGCACGCGATCGCCGACGTGCTCACCGGCGCCGCCGAGCCCGGCGGGCGACTGCCCACGACCTGGCCGGCCGCGCTCGCGGACGTGCCCGTCACGGAGGTGGTGCCCACCGACGGTCGTCTCGAGTACCGCGAGGGTCTGCACATCGGCTATCGCGCGTGGCTGAAGACGGATGCCGAGCCGGCGTTCCCGTTCGGCCACGGCCTCGGCTACACGACGTGGTCGTGGGGTGCGGCCCAGCGCGTGGGCGACGCCCTCGAGGTGACGCTCGCGAACACCGGCGACCGCGCCGGCAAGCAGGTCGTGCAGGTCTATGCCGAGCGCGCGGACTCCGCGGTGGAGCGCCCCGTGCGCTGGCTCGTCGGATTCGCGACGGTGCAGGCCGAGGCGGGCGAGACCGTCACCGCGCACGTTCCGGTGCCGGGGCGACGCCTGGCGCACTGGGACGGCGAGTGGGTCATCGAGCCCGGCGAGTACACGCTGCACGCCGGCGCATCGGTAGCCGACCTGCCGCTGTCCACTCCGTGGAAGATGGGCTGAGAGCTTCGGGGCATCCCGGTGCGCGGCGGAACGAACGCCGCGGACTGCACTGCGCCCGCCCCCTCGAGCACCTCGCCTCGACCACCTCGCCGAAAGGAATCCGATGAAGGACCTCGCCACCGAGCGACTGCGGGGCCGCGCCGACGAACGCCTCGACGAGATCGTCGCCCGCATCGACGGCTACCTGGCAGCCGACCCGGATCTGTCGTTCCAGGTCGCCGCGTTCCACGACGGCGTCGCGGTGCTCGATGCCTGGGGCGGCCCGCACCTCTCCGAGGAGTCGGTGATGGTGCCGTACTCGGTCACGAAGAACACCATCGGCCTCTCCGTCGGGCTCCTCGTCGAGCGCGGTGAGCTCGACCTCGACGAACGCGTCGCGCACTATTGGCCCGAATTCGCGGCGAAGGGCAAGGGTGCCGTCACGGTGCGGCAGCTGCTGTCGCACCAGGCCGGCATCCCGCAGGCGACCCCGCCGCTCACCTGGGAGGAGCTGCTGGATCATCACGCCGCGGCCGAGCGGCTCGCGGCCAGCCCGCCGTTCTGGCACCCGGGCTCGGCCTTCGGCTATCACGCGGTCACGATCGGAAACCTCGGCGACGAGCTCGTCTTCCGCGTGACGGGCCGCACGCTGCACGAGTACTACGAGCAGGAGATCCGCGCTCCGCACGGCATCGACTTCTTCCTCGGCCTGCCCAGCGGCCACGAGGAGCGACGGGTGCCGGTCCTGCCGATGATCCGTCCCGTGGCCGACACGACGACGATGCAGCCGACCGCCATCGGTCTGCACACCTGGGTGACGCCGGGGCCGCAGGTCGATCTCGCGAACGACGAGGCGAGCTGGCGATACGGCCATCCCGCGGGTTCGGGCACGGGCACCGCGCGGGGACTCGCGCGCCTCTTCGCCGCCGCGGTCACGGGCGTCGACGGCAGCGCGCCCTTCCTCTCCCCCGACACCGTGTGGCAGATCGGCCAGCAGCAGGTGCACGGCACCGACGAGGTGCTGGGGCTGCCGGATCGCGCGCACGCGATCGTCTTCCAGAAGTCGACGTCGACCGTCTCCTTCGGCGGGCCGCGCGCGTTCGGCCACGACGGCGCGATGGGCGCGCTGGCGTGTGTCGACCCCGACACCGGCATCGCCTTCGCCTGGACCATCGCCCGCGGCGCGTGGCCGGGCGGCGCCGACCCGCGCGCGGCCGCGCTCGCCGTCGAGCTCGGCCGCATCCTGCCTGCCTGAGCCACCTGCCGACGCATCCACCCGCCCACCCACCCACTACCCGCCCGATCCGAGAGGCACCCGTGACGACGCTGCACAACCCGCTGATCAACGGCTTCCACCCCGACCCGTCCGTCGTGGCCGTGGGCGGCGCGTACTACCTCGCGACCTCGACGTTCGAGTACCTGCCGGGGATCCCCATCCACCGCTCCGCCGACTTCGAGACCTGGGAGCTGATCGGACACGTCGCCACGCGCCCCGGCCAGCTCGGCGTGGACGGCGTGCCGACGGGCGGCGGCGCCTGGGCCCCGACGATCCGCCACCACGGTGGCGTGTTCCACCTCGTCATCACCGACGCGATGGGGCGGGGCATGCTGCACTTCACGGCGACGGATGCCGCCGGGCCCTGGAGCGACGGCGACCTCCTTCTGAAGGCGGACGGCTCCGGCACGATCGAGGGCATCGACCCGGACATCGCATGGGATGCCGCGGGCACCTGCTACGTCACCTTCTCGGGCCTGCAGCTGAGCGGCGCTCTGGATCCGAACCAGCCGGCGCACCTCGGCATCCAGCAGGTGCGGGTCGACCTCGAATCGCATCGAGCCCTCGAAGAGCCGCGCTCGCTCTGGTCGGGCACGGGGCTGATGTTCCCCGAGGCGCCGCACCTCTACGAGATCGAGGGCGCGTGGTATCTCCTGATCGCGGAGGGCGGCACCGAACGCGGTCACGCCATCTCGATCGCGCGGGGCGACGCGCCCACGGGGCCGTTCACGGGGGCTCCGGACAACCCGCTCGTCTCGGCGCGGTCGACGCCGCGCCCGGTCCAGAACACCGGCCACGGCGACCTTGTGCGCGGCCCCGGTGGTGAGTGGCTCTGCGTGCTGCTCGGTGTGCGGCCGCGCAGCGGCACGCGTGCGTTCTCGGCGCTCGGCCGCGAGACCTTCGTGACGCCGGTGACGTGGACCGACGGATGGCCGTCGATCGCCCCCGTGGAGCTCGCCCCGCGGCCCGGCACGCACGTCGAGATCGACTTCTCCCAGCCTCTCGACGGCGAGTGGATCGCGGTCCGCCGACTGCCGTCCGACGTCTCGACCGTCACCGACGGACGCCTGGTGCTGACCGCGGACGGCAGCACCCTCGCCGACCCGCAGCCGGTCTTCGTGGGACGCCGTCAGGAGCACCTGACGAACGAGATCACCGTGGCCCTCGACGTCTGGAACGGGATCGGCGGGATCGCGGTCCGGTACGACGAGGGCTTCCGCATCGAGCTCGAGGCCGGCGGCGCGGCGATCACCGCCCGCGCACTGATCGGCGGCCTGCGGCAGGAATGGGCGCATCCGTTCCAGGGCGGGTCGGTCGTCCTCCACCTCGCTTCCCGCAAACCCGCAGGCGGAGGCGGCATGCTTCCGACCAGCGACGTCTTCCATCTCGCCGCGACCATCGACGGCGAGCGCATCGAGCTCGCCGAGATCGACGGGCGCTTCCTGTCGTCCGAGGTCACCGAGTCCTTCACCGGCCGCGTCATCGGCGTCTACGCCGTCGACGGCGAGGTGGCCGTGTCGAGCTGGGTGGCCGACGGCGACGACGACTGACGGATGCCTCCACCGTCCGGGTGGCGCAACACGCGGCATCGGGCGTCCGTAGCGGCGCGTCGTGCCACCCGAGCACGAGCCTCGACGTGAACGGGTCGGACGCTAGGCGCCGGTGACGGTGACGATGACGCGCTGGTACGACTTCAGGGGGTACCCGGCAGCATCATCGGATGCCTCGGCGATGACGTGGATCGTGTCGCCGGGGTTCGCGCCGGCAGGCACGTACACGGTCGTCTCGGGCCCGTCGACGGCGGCGAGCGCGGCATCCGTCGTCCCCGCGTCGTCGTAGATCCACCAGCGCACCCGCACGATGTCGCCGTCGGGGTCGTCGACGAGAGCCGACAGCCGCACCTCACCACCCGCCTCGACGCCGTGGTCGATCCCCTGCTCGATCGCCAGGACCGGGTGGTGGTTGGCGTCTTCGAAGCGGCGCGTGACACTCCACCGAAGGCGCGCGGCGAAGTCGGCCTGCGCATCGGCGAACCAGCGCACCACGGACCCCTCGTCGCCGCCGGGTCCGTTCGCGAGGTCGGCACCGTCCGGGTGGAAGGCGGCGTCGGTGAGACCCCACGTGTCGGCACCCTCTGACGTCGGCTCGTATCTGCCGCCCCAGCCGCCATAGGACGGATGCTCGTGCCCGCGCAGGCTCGGAACGAGCAGGTTCAGCATGTTCGTGCTGTCGCCCTCCGAGATCCACTCGCCGGCGGGCTGCGGGTCGATCCACACCTTGTACCCCTGTGC
This sequence comes from Microbacterium sp. B35-04, assembly GCF_010634885.1. Classification (NCBI taxonomy): domain Bacteria; kingdom Bacillati; phylum Actinomycetota; class Actinomycetes; order Micrococcales; family Microbacteriaceae; genus Microbacterium; species Microbacterium sp. B35-04. Next base: position 46,815 of record NZ_MWLP01000008.1, read on the forward strand.
GCGGAGATCGTCGGCGGACACCCCCGACGGGTGGAAGTAGTCGGTCATGTCGCCCGGCACCATCTGCCGCCCGTCGCCCCAGACGCGGTACAGCGCGCCGAGCGGGCCGACGCTCGTGACGTTCTCGCGCATCCACTCGGCACTCAGCAGCCCGTGCTGGGCGGCGGGGATGGTCCAGCGCGCCATGTAGCCCCAGGCGAGCGTGGCCACCTCGAGCACCCGGATGCCGGGCCAGACCGGCGCGATGTAGTCGTCGAACGTGCCGTCCTGCGAGGCGAACTTCGTGATGACCGCCTTCGCCGACACGGTGGCGTGCACGGCTTCCCAGTCAGGGGTGTCGCGGAACCGCTCCTCGATCGACCGCAGCGCACGGGCGACGGTGCTCGGTCCGGCCCACAGCTGCAGGAAGACGGGGCCCGGGCGATCGTCCAGCAGCACGTCGGCGATGAGGCGCGACCCGGGCGTCTCAGCGGAGGTGTCGCCCTCGAAGTCGACGTTGCCCTCGCGGATGACCGACCGCAGCCGCTCCGGGCTCGGAAAGCGCGGGTCATGCACCACGAGATTCGCGTGCGCCTGTGCGTAGGCGTCGACCGCATCGTCGATGAACCGCTCGCCCGGTGCCCATCGCCATGAGGTCTGCGGCTCGTCGTACTCGCGGTCGGGCAGGAAGAAGCTCGTGCCCGCTCCGTCGCCGCGCCAGTGGAACCGGCTGCTCGCGTAGATCAGGCCCTCGATCTCGAGCTCGTTGCTGTAGAGCAGGAACCGGATCATCGAGTTCAGGTCGTCGAGCTCGGGATCGGCGGTGACGATCGTCCGCGGCCGGGGGATGGTCGACGCGACGGGTGCGGGTGCCGTCATGAGAGCACCTCAGGCTCCCCCGGGGCGGCATGCGGCGCCGCCTGCCACCGTTCGAACTCGGCGAGCTTCAGATACATGTCCTCGAACATCAGCCGCGTGTCGACCCAGGTGTAGACCCGCATCGGCCGTGCACCGGCGACATCGCTGTAGGCACCGTCCTCGCCGAGCGCGGGCGTCGGTCGCCGGACGTATCGGCTCGAAGAGGGATCCGGCTCGAACACCGACTGCAGCGCGGTGAGCAGCACCAGCGGCGAGTCGCCGAGGGCGTACGTCTCCGACGCTCCGCCCAGATGCGAAGCGACCATCGCGCACACGTACGCGACCTCGTCGTAGAGGTAGCGGCCGAGCGGACCAGCCCCCGCCACGCGGACGCGCAGCTCGGCATCCGACACGAGACACTGGCGGTAGACGTCCCGCGGCACCTGCCACAGCGGGATCGTCGAGTCGTTGAACACGACCTGCCCGGCGACCGGGTCGATGAGCAGGTTGTACTCGACCGGCATGGGGTTCGGCGGCGGCACGGCAAGGCCGTCGTGCTCACCACCGCCGATCCACACGAGCGTCAGGCGCTCCGCGATGCGCGGATCGGTGAGGTACGCGGAGGCGATGTCGGTCAGGCCGCCGCCGGCGACGTAGAACAGCGGGCTCGAGACGTCATCGCGCAGGGCCTCGGCGATGATGGCGGCGACGGCCGGGGCGGGCTGTGGGCTCGAGCGGTCCGGCAGCGGGTCGTCCGACCCCGCGACGATGACGTCCGTGGACGTGATTCCCATCCGCGAGAACACGTCACGGGCCACAGCCTCGGCGTTCTGCGCGCTGCGGCCTGAAGAGTCGAACGGGTCGTCGCCGCGCAGGTGGGAAGCCACGACGAGCCGGATGTCGACGCTCGGCGAGAGCAGATGGTGCACCAGCTGGTAGAGGTCGTCGGGGTCGCCCACGAAGTCGTTGTCGATGATGACGCGCGCACGCGGCCCGCCGACGGGAGGGATCTGCTGCCAGGGCGTCTCGCCCAGGCTCCAGGTGCGCGCGGGGCGGCCGGTCGGGCGGGGGCTTCCGCTCGGAATCTGCGTCATCGTCGACTTCCCTTTCGCCGCGTCGTCACGAACGATCTCGTCCGTAACTGTAACACCGGTTGACCAATCGCCGATGGTCCGCGGCCCTCCTCGGGGACGCCGGCGTCAGCGCCGCTCGCGCACCCCGACGCGCTCGAGGTGCGCGTTCGTGAAGCGCCCGTCGGGGTCAAGACGCTCGAACACCGCGCGGGCGTCGGCCAGGCGCGGGTGGACGCGCTCCATGGCGGCACGGTCGAAGCCGTGCACCTTGCCCCAGTGCGGCCGCGCGTCGAACGGCTCGAGCGCCGCCTCGATGCGCCCCAGCGCGGCGGCCACGTCGTCGGGGTGGTTGAACCACGTGAAGTGGATGATCACGACGTCGCGGCGGTAGGCGGGGCTCAGCCACAGCTCGTCGGCGGCAGCGGTGCGCAGCTCGGTCCAGATGAGATGGGAACGGATGCCGTCGTCCGGTGCTGACTGCTGGAACACGGCGCGCACCGCCCTCAGGGCGGCGGGCGCATCGGCGCGGGCGACGAAGTACTCGCTCTGGATCTCGTCGCCGAACGAGGGCTGGGCGTCGAGGCGGAAGTGCGGCAGCCGCAGCATCCACGGCCCCGGGACGCCGGCCAGTTCGGTGACGTTGTCCTCGACCCCGAGCGGCGAGTCGCCGGTGAGGGCACGGACGCCGTCGAAGACCGTGTCGGGCACGAGGTCGTCGTCGGCGTCGACGCGCGTCTTGATCCACACGTAGCCGACCGATGGCTCCTCCCAGCGCGAGAAGACCGACACGCTGTACCCCGCCGAGGTGAGCTCGTCGTAGTGAGCGAGCGCGGCATCCCAGCTCACGCCGGTGTAGATGTCCTGCCGGACGCGGAAGGCGGGCTCGATGTCGAGCGTCAGCGACACGACGATGCCGTAGGCGCCGAGACCGACGACGAGCGCGTCGAAGTCGGGACCCCCCCGGCGCACCTCGTGCACCTCGGCGTCGGCGCCGACGTAGCGCAGGGCGCGGACGGATGCCGAGAGCACCGGATTCGCGTCGCCCGACCCGTGCGTACCCGTGGCGGTCGCACCGCCGACGTTGATGTGCGGGAGCGACCCCATGTTGCGCAGCGCCCAGCCGCGGTCGTCGAGCCATACGGCCAGCACGCCGTAGCGGATGCCGGCGGGCACGGTGACCGCCTGCGCGGCCCCGTCGAGCTCGAATTCGGCGGCGAACCCGGTCACGTCGACGAGCGTGCCGGTGGTGTCGGGCAGATCGGTGAACGAATGGCGCGTGCCCAGGGCGCGGACGCGCCCCGGCTCGCGGAGTACGCGGCGCACGTCGTCGGCCGACGTCGCGTCGACGATCCGCGGCGCGGAGTACTCGTACGTTCCAGCCCAATTGCGCGGCATCGCGCCTCCTTACGGCTTGATGCGGGGGGTCAGGGAGCGGCTTCGGCGGCGAGGCGCTGCGATGCGGTCGCCATGTGGGTCGCCATGGCCGAGGCCGCGGCATCCTCATCCCCCGCCTCGATCGCCCGGAAGACGGCACCGTGCTCGTCGACGGCGATGCGCGCCTCGGCGTCGTCGTGCACCGCACGGTCGGCGTACACCTGCAGCAGCGAGCGCACGACGTGCAGCAGGTCGACGAGGGTGTCGTTGCCGGCCGCGGTCGCGAGCGCGTTGTGGAAGTCGAGGTCGGCCCGGGCGAAGGCCTTGAGGTCGCCGACGCCGCTGCGCATGCGGGCGAGCGAGCCCGACAGCGAGGACAGATCGGATGCCGCGGCCCGGCCGGCGGCCAGCCGGGCCACGTAGATCTCGAGCCCCGAGCGCAGCTCGAGCAGCTCCGCGGTGTTCTTGCTGCCGATGAGCAGGCCCCAGCGGAGCGTCTGCGGGAGCAGTTCGCTTGCGGTGCCGCGCAGGTACGTCCCCGAGCCGGGGCGCACGTCGACGATGCCCAGGATCTCGAGTGCGGCGAGGGCCTCGCGGACCGCCGAACGCCCCACGCCCAGTGTCGAGGCGAGCTGCCGCTCGGGAGGCAGCCGCGTGCCGGCCTCCAGGTCGCCGGTCGTGAAGAGGTCCATCAGGCGACGGGCGACCTCCGACACCGGAGTGCCGGAGGGAAGGGCGCCGAGGGCCGCCGTGATCTCGGCCGAGCGGTCGTCGGGGTAGGCGGGCATGCGAACAACTTACGGCAGTCGCGCGAGATCCGGGATTGATTTCGGTCAACCGGTTTGTCAGACTGTGGCGAGGCGACGGCAGTCGCCTTTCTCACGGCCCCGTGAGAAAGCGTTTCCTGAAGCTCGATGACGAGAGGCATGACGATGAAGTTCCGGAGCAAGAAGCCCATGGCGGCCACGGCGGGAGTGGGTCTGGCAGCCCTCGCCGTCCTGACGGGATGCGCCTCGAGCCCGCCGGCGAGCACGCAGCCGACCCTCGACCCCGATGAGGAGGTGTCGATCACCTTCACCTTCTGGGGCAACGACGTACGCGCCGAGCTCTACAACGAGGCGATCGCCGTCTTCGAGGAACAGCAGCCCAACATCGACGTCGACATCATCTTCCTCGCGCCGACCGATTACTGGGAGAAGCGTCAGATCGAGGCGGCCGGCAACGGCCTGCCCGACGTCGTCACCATGGACCTCGCCTACCTCCGGCAGTACTCGCAGAGCGGGTCGCTGCTCGACCTCGAGCCCTACCTCGGCTCCATCATCCAGACCGACACGATCGAGCCGCAGGTGCTCTCGGCCGGCGTGGTGGACGACGTCACCACCGCCGTGCCACTGTCCACCAACTCGTGGGGCATGTTCCTGAACACCACCCTGCTCGACGAGCTCGGCGTGGAGCCGTTCACCGACGGCAGCTGGGACGACTACTACGAGTGGATCGCCGACGTGAGCGACGCGGCGCAGTCGGCGGGCGTCGACGCGTGGGGCGGCGTCGACCCGACGGCCCGCATCGAGAACTTCGAGCTGCAGCTGCGCGCAGAGGGTGCGAACCTGTTCGACGAGGACGGAACGCCCGGCTTCGACGAGGACCGCCTCGCAGAGTTCTGGGACTCCGCCTCGGCCGCCCGCGAGGGCGGTGAGTTCGTTCCCCAGCAGCGGATCGCCGAGGTGCAGCCGCTCACGGCCTTCGACAGCGCGCTCAGCGCGAGCGACGCGACCTGGGACAACACCGGTGCCGGCTTCCTCGCCAACCTCGGGGAGGGCTACGAGATCCAGCTGATCGCTCCCCCGCTCTCGGTCAAGGAGGGGCAGGACCTCTATCTCAAGGCGTCGCAGATGTACTCGATCGCCGCGAACTCCGAGCACCCGGCGGCGGCGGCCACGCTGATCGACTTCCTCATCAACTCTCCCGAGTCCGGCGAGATCTTCGGCACCAACCGCGGTCTGCCGGCCTCGGAGACGGCACGCGAGGCCGCCGATCTCGACGAGCTGAGCCAGACGATCGCCGACTACGAGGCATCCATCGCCGACCGACTGGGCGACGCTCCGCCGGTGCCGATCGTCGGCTACGGCTCGCTGCACGAGAAGTTCCGCGAACTCGGCGAGGAGCTGAACTTCGGCACGATCTCGGTCGACGAGGCGGTCGCGCAGTTCTTCGCCGAGATGGACGTCGTCGTCAGCAGCCAGTAGTGCACGCGATGCGGAGGCCGACCGTGACGGCCGGCCTCCGCGTCCGTTCGCCACAGACCCGAGGAGCCACACGTGCCCACGTCCGATCCGCTTCCCGATCCCCCGGACCGCGCGCCGGCATCCCGGCCGTCGCTCGGCATCCAGGGTCCCGTCGTCGCCTTCCACGACCCGTGGGCGGGCGACGCCTCGGACGCGGTCATGCGCACGGGCACCGGCATCCCCATCGCCTCGCAGGATCCCGCGCCGACGCCCCGCGAGTTCGTGATGGCGCTGCGGGAGCTCGGCGCGGACTTCTACGTCCACCACGTCATCCCGACCGTCCACGACCACGGCGCCCTGCTGCGCGACCTCGACGACGCCGGAATCGACGTCGTGCTCGGCAACGAGTACGGCAACATCAACGGTCCCTACGTCGACGGCACCAACCGGTACGACCTTCCCGCGGAGCTGGTCCGTGATGCCGCGGCCTCGGGCAGGCTCGCCGGCGTGCTGTACGACGAGCCCGAGCACCTGCAGATCCACGCCGACCAGTACCGGCGCGACGCGCATCTGCCGCATTTCGGCCAGACCGAGGGTCTCGACGCGGAGGATGCGATCGGCGTCATCGACGCCGCGGTGCGGGCCATCGTGCGCGACGTCGATGCGGCGACGGCGGAGGGCGGGGGCGCTCCGGTGCCCGTGCTCGCCGAGCAGGTGTTCCCCGTCATGTTCCACACGCTCGCGCGGGCGGGGATGACTCCGGCGCCGAAGGTCATGAAGGAGTCGTTCCAGCCGCTGCAGCTGGGCACCGCCCTCGGCGCGGCGGTGCAGTACGACCGCGAGCTGTGGATCTGCGCCGACCTGTGGGGCCCCGACATCGGGCCATGGCTCACCCGGGCCCCCGGATTCCCCGGCCACTCGCCCGCGGAGTTCGCCTCGGCCCTGCGCCTCGCCTACCTCTTCGCACCCACACGGCTGTTCGTCGAGAACGTCGACGTGCTGGTGAGCCACCGCGCGTCAGGTGCGTTCGAGCGCACCGCCCATGGGGAGGTGTGGCACGAGTTCGTGCGCGACTTCGTGCCGCGGCATCCGCTCCATTGGAGCCACCGCGATGCGCGTGCCGACATCGCGCTCGTGCACGCCGACGACAGCGACTTCGGGCGCGGCCACCGGCCGTTCGGCAACCGCGACGCGACGGCGCCTGCCACATCGCGCAGCGTATTCGCCGCATGGCACGCGCTGAGTCACGGGCAGCTCCCCGACCACGGCAGCTGCCTGCACATCCCGGGGTACGAGTTCCCGCGCCACGAGCTCGACGGGATCGCGCGACCGCACTTCCCTCTCGAGGCGGGCGCCGCCGCGCAGACGCATCTGCACGGCCTCTTCCAGGCGACGCGGAGCGTTCTCGTGTTCGACGAGCACGTGCGATCCGATCAGCTCGCGGATGCCGGACTCGTCGTCGTCGCCGGCAGCCGGCTTCCCCTCATGACGCGGGACGCACTCCGCGCACGGGCGCGGGCCGGAGCGACGGTGCTCATCGCCGCATGGCTCTGCGGCGCGGAGCACGCGGCGACCGAGCGCGTCGGCGACGGGCGCTGGGTCGTGTACGAGAGCTTCGACGACCCCGACGCGCAGGAGACGATCGCCGAGCACGCCGGATCCCCAGACGTCTGGACCCAGCGTTTCGGCGACGTCGAACTCCGCATCCGTGCTGCGAGCGCCGGCGGAGAAACGCTCGAGTTCGAGATCGCGGATGCCCTGCGTTCGCGGGTGGGCTGACTTCCGGCATACGGACGCCTGCTTGCAATTGGTCAACCGGTTTGCCACAATAGTCGGCAGTCATCTCGATCACCGTCGACGAGCAGGAGTCACAGTGGACCAGAACCAGAACACCGCGGAAGCGCCGCCGGTCGCGCGCTCGACCATCCGCAAGGTGTCGACCCGCCTCGTGCCGTTCGTGGCGCTGATGTTCTTCATCAACTACCTCGACCGCACCGCGATCGGGTTCGCCGCCCCCAACGGCATGAACGACGACCTCGCGCTCAGCGCCGCTCAGTTCGGCTTCGCGTCGGGCGTGTTCTTCATCGGCTACATCCTGCTCGAGGTGCCGTCGAACCTCGCCCTGCACAAGTTCGGCGCCCGGCGCTGGCTGTCGCGCATCATGGTCAGCTGGGGCATCGTCGCGCTGCTCTTCACCTGGGTTCAGAACTTCGAGCAGCTGGTCGTGCTCCGCTTCCTCCTCGGCGTCGCCGAGGCCGGGTTCTTCCCGGGCGCGATTCTCTTCCTCAGCCTCTGGGTGCCCGCGCAGTACCGCGGCCGCATCCTCATGCTCTTCTACCTGGCCCAGCCCCTCACCACGGTGATCGGCGCTCCGCTCGCCGGCTGGCTGATCCAGCAGAACGAGGTGTTCTTCGGCCTCGAGGGCTGGCGGTTCATGTTCTTCGGCGTCGCCATCCCGGCGATCGTCGTCGGCGTCATCGCGTGGTTCTACCTCAAGGACAAGCCGACCGACGCCAAGTGGCTCACCCGCGAGGAGCAGGTGTGGCTCACGGATGCTCTCGACCGCGAGAAGGCCGCCACACAGAAGAAGGAGCACGGCCACGTCTCGGCCCGCTTCGCCTTCAAGAGCGGTCGCGTGTGGGTGCTGTCGTTCATCTACTTCGGCTTCATCTACGGCCTCTACGCCCTGGCCTTCTTCCTCCCCACGATCATCGAGGGCTTCCAGGAGCAGACCGGCCAGACCTTCGACGTGTTCCAGAAGGGCCTCATCACGGCCATCCCGTACCTGCCGGCCGCCATCATCATGTACTTCTGGTCGCGCGACGCCTCCAAGCGCGGCCTGAAGACCTGGCACATCGCGATCCCCGCGCTCGCCGGCGCCGTCAGCATCCCGCTCGCCCTGTTCGCGGGCTCCCCCGCCGCCACGATCGCGGTCATCACGATCACCGCGAGCGCCATCTTCGCCGCGCTGCCGAACTTCTGGACGCTTCCCACGCGCTTCCTCACCGGCGCGGCCGCGGCGGCCGGCGTCGCACTCATCAACACGATCGGCAACCTCGCCGGGTTCTCGGCGCCGTTCATCACCGGAGCGGTGCGCGACTGGACCGGCGGCTACGAGATCCCGATGTTCATCGTCGGCTTCGTCATGCTGGTGTCGGCGGTGCTGATGGTGCTCCTGGCCCGCAGCAACCGCATCAACCCGGTCACCGTCGACGCGGCCGCCGACGACGTGCCCACGGTGGACGCGGCCGCCCTCGGCGCGGCCGCCGACCCGAAGGGCGACGCGCGATGACCCGTCTGTGGAACGAGCCGGCGGACTTCGCCGACGAGATGATCGACGGCTTCGTCGCGGCCAACGGGCGCTACGTGCGCCGGGTCCCGGGTGGCGTCGTGCGCAGCACGGCGTCGCCGGCCGGCCAGGTCGCGGTCGTGATCGGCGGCGGCTCGGGCCACTATCCCGCTTTCGGCGGACTCGTCGGCCCCGGACTCGCGCACGGCGCGGCGATGGGCAACCTGTTCGCCTCGCCGTCGACGCAGCAGGTGTTCTCGGTCGCCAAGGCGGCCGACAACGGCGGGGGCGTGTTCTTCAGCTACGGCAACTACGCCGGCGACGTGCTGAACTTCGATGCCGCGCAGGAGCGGCTGCGGGCCGAGGGCACCGCGTGCGAGACCGTGACGGTCACCGACGACATCTTCAGCGCGACGGTGGACGAGAAGCACAAGCGCCGCGGAATCGCCGGCGACCTCACCGTGTTCCGCATCGCCGGAGCCGCCGCGGCGTCCGGCGCGGATCTCGCCGAGGTCACGCGGCTCGCGCAGCACGCCAACGAGCGCACGCGGTCGTTCGGCGTCGCGTTCACCGGCTGCACGCTGCCCGGCGCCGATGATCCCCTGTTCACCGTTCCCGAGGGCCGGATGGCGATCGGGCTCGGCATCCACGGCGAGCCGGGCATCGACGAGACCGGCATCCCCACGGCCGACGGCCTGGCGGAACTGCTCGTCGAGAAGCTCCTCGCCGAGGTGCCGGATGGGGTCGACGCGGTCCGGGGGGCCCGCGTCGTCCCCATCCTCAACGGCCTGGGCTCGCTGAAGTACGAGGAGATGTTCGTCGTCTACCGGCGCATCGCACAGCTGCTCGCGGATGCCGGCATCGACATCGTCGACCCGCATGTGGGCGAGTACTGCACGAGCTTCGACATGGCCGGCACGTCGCTGACGCTGTTCTGGCTCGACGACGTGCTGGAGTCGCTGTGGGAGACCCCGGTCGACACCCCGGCCTACCGGCGCGGCTCGGTGGCTCCGCAGGAGCGGTCCGACGCGGCCGCCACGGCCGACGTGGCCGATGTCATCGAGCCGGGCGACGAGGCATCCCGTGCCGCCGCCGCGACGGTGCTGGCCGCCGTGCGCACGATCGCCGAGACCGTCGACGCCCACGTCGGCGAGCTCGGCCGGCTCGACGCGATCGCCGGCGACGGCGACCACGGCATCGGCATGCAGCGCGGTTCGCACGCCGCGCTCGCCGCTGCGGAGACCGCGGTGGACGCCGGAGCCGGCGCCCGCACCACGCTCGCGCGCGCGGCCGACGCGTGGGCCGACAAGGCCGGAGGCACGTCCGGCGCACTGTGGGGCGTCATCCTGAACGCGATCGCCGCGAAGCTGGGCGACGAGGGCAGCCCCGACGCCGCAGCCGTGGCTGCGGGCGTCGCCGCCGGATCACGAGGCGTCACCGACTACGGCAAGGCCGAGGTCGGCGACAAGACGCTCGTCGACGCGCTCGTGCCCTTCACCTCGACGCTGACCCAGGCCGTCGACGCCGGCGCGAGGCTCACCGACGCGTGGCGAACGGCGGCGGATGCCGCGACCCGGGCCGCCGACGCGACCGCCGATCTGCTCCCCCGCATGGGCCGCGCGCGTGCGCACGGCCAGAACAGCGTGGGAACCCCCGACCCGGGCGCGATCTCGCTCGCGCTCATCGTGACCGCCGTGGGCGAGCTGCTCACGGCCCGGAAGTCCCCGAAGGAGAACGCCCATGCCTGAGTCCCAGACCGCAGAGCCGCTGCGGATCGTGATCGGCGCCGACGACGCCGGCTTCGACTACAAGGAGATCCTCAAGAAGGACCTCGAGCAGAACCCCGGCGTCGCCTCCGTGGTCGACGTGGGCGTGGACGCCGACGGCCACACCCCGTACCCGAGGGTCGCGATCGAGGCCGCCCAGCAGGTCGCCGCCGGCACCGCCGACCGCGCGCTGCTGATCTGCGGCACCGGGCTCGGCGTCGCGATCGCGGCGAACAAGGTCTCCGGCATCCGCGCGGTCACGGCCCACGACTCGTACTCGGTCGAGCGCGGCGTGCTCTCCAACAACGCCCAGGTGCTCACGATGGGCCAGCGCGTGGTCGGCGTCGAGCTCGCCCGGCGCCTGGTGCGTGAATGGCTGACCTACCGCTTCGACACCTCGTCGGCCTCGGCCGACAAGGTCGCCGTCATCGACGAGTACGAGACCACCGGAAGCTGCTGATGTCCAGGCACGAACTCCGCAGAAACCAGCCCATCTCTCACGATTCCCGTCAGAATCTGCGAGGGTCGCTCGGTTCTGAGGAGTTCGTGTCCGTTCGCAGCGGGACCGACGCGCAGGTCACGGTGGGGGTGAGCCTGAAGACGTACTTCGGGCATGAGCAGGCGCGGGCGTGGTTCGCCGCTGTCGCTCGCCGCGCCGGCGCGCACCCCGCCGTGGCATCGGGCGACGTGCGGTTCTTCGTGATCCCGACTTACCTGCAGATCCCCGCCGCGATCGAGGCGTTCGCCGGCACGCCGGTGCTCGTGGGCGCGCAGGACGTCTCGGAGTTCGAGCCCGGCGCGTACACGGGCGAGGTGGCCGCCGCCGAGCTCGCCGAGATCGGTGTGGCGGTCGCCGAGATCGGGCACGCCGAGCGCCGCCGCCTGTTCGGCGAGACGGACGCCGTCACGGCCGCGAAGGCCGCCGCGGCCCTCGCCCATCGGATCACGCCGGTGGTCTGCATCGGCGAGGCGGAGCGCCTGGCGAGCACGGCAGCCGCGCTCGCCAACGTCGAACAGCTGGCGGCGAACCTCGAGAACGTGCCCGTCGGTCCGGCAATCGTCGCGTACGAGCCGGTGTGGGCGATCGGCGCCGCCGAGCCCGCTCCCGACGAGCACATCGTCACCGTGACGCGCGCTCTCCGCGCCGCGATCGACGCCGACCCCGACCGCACCGGCAGCGTCGTGATCTACGGCGGCTCCGCGGGCCCCGGCCTCCTCACCCGCCTGGGCGACAGCGTCGACGGACTCTTCCTCGGCCGCTTCGCGCACGACCCGGACGCCCTCGTCGCGGTGCTGGAGGAGGCATCCGCTCTCGCCGCCCGCTCCTCCGTCGTCGACGCCCGCTCCTCCGTCGCCGAGCCCGTCAAGGCGCGGGCCCTTCGACAGGCTCAGGCACCGGAAGCTCACGCGCAGGGACCGGTAGCTCAGGCACCGGGCACGGAGGTCGGCGCATGATCGGCCTCGGGACGTACGCCTTCTTCTGGCAGCACTCCGACCAGGTGCCGGAGCCGCTCTCGCTCGTCGGCGCGTTCGAGGCCACCATGGCCCTGGATGTCGGTGTCTTCCAGATCTGCGACTATGCGCCGCTCGAGTCGATGGACGACGCGGAGCTGACGGATGCCGCGGCCGCCGCCCGCGACCTGGGCCTCACGATCGAACTGGGCACGAAGGGCATCGAGCCCGACCGCCTCGCCCGCTTCCTCGAGCTCGCCGGCGTCTTCGACGCCCGGCTCGTGCGCAGCATGCTGTACTCCCCCGACAACCGTCCGACGCTCGCGCAGGCAGAGGAGTGGCTGCGCTCCGCGCTGCCCGCGTACGAGGCATCCGGAGTCGAACTCGCTCTCGAGACGTACGAGCAGGTCGCAACCGCCGACCTCGTCGGTCTCGTCGACCGCATCGGCAGCGAGCACCTCGGCATCTGCCTCGACCCGGCGAACGTCGTGGCACGTCTCGAGCTGCCCCGCGACTGCGTCGAGGCCACCGCTCGCCACGTGAAGAACGTGCACGTCAAGGACTTCGCCTTCGCCCGGCAACCCGGCTGGGTGGGCTTCACGTACGGCGGCGCGCCGATGGGCGACGGCCTGCACGACTACCCCCATCTGCTCGAGACCGTCCAGCCCCGCGAGAACGGGGTCAACGAAATCGTCGAGCACTGGCTCTCCTGGCAGACAGACGCCGCGACCACCGTCCGAACCGAGCGGGACTGGACCCGCCGAACCATCGAATATCTGAGGAGCACGACATGAGCACCACCTCGACCGAGACGTACAAGATCGCCGTCGTCGGCGCCGGCGGCAAGATGGGCATGCGGGTGTCCGACAACCTCGTCAAGACCGCCCACCAGGTCGCGTACGTCGAGAACTCGCCCGCGGGTCAGCAGCGCACCCTCGACGCAGGACGAGAGCTGACGGATGCCGGCACCGCCGTCGCCGACGCCGACATCGTCGTCCTGGCCGTGCCCGACCTCGCGCTCGGCCCCGTCACCGCCGACCTCGTGCCGCAGCTCAAGTCGGGCGCGATCGTGCTCACGCTCGACCCGGCCGCCGCCTACGCGGGTCTACTCACCACGCGTGAGGACGTCATCCAGGCCGTCGCCCACCCCTGCCACCCATCGATCTTCCTGCAGCGCCAGACGCCCGAGGAGTGGGCCGACACGTTCGGCGGCATCGCGGCCCCGCAGGACGCGATCGCGGCGATCGAGTCGGACGATCCCGAGAAGCAGGCGATCGTCGAGGCGACCGTCCGCGCCATCTATGCGCCCGTCATCGACGTCCACTGGGTCACGATCAAGCAGCTCGCCCAGCTCGAGCCGACGCTCGTCGAGACGGTCGCGTGCATGATCGGCGCCCTCCTCAACGAGGCACTGCAGGAGGCCGTGAACACCATGGGCGTTCCCGAGGCGGCGGCCCGCAGCATCCTGTACGGCCACACGCAGGTGGCGCTCGCCAACGGCCTGCGCGGCGACAACCCGTTCTCGGACGCGTGCCTCATCGCCATGGACTACGGCCGCGAGAGCATCATCAAGGAGGACTGGAAGAAGATCTTCCGCGACGACGAGCTCGACAAGAACCTCGCGCGCATGCTGCACCTCGACCACATCGAGCGCTGAGGACGACGATGACCAGACTCGAAGGCAAGACCGCCCTCGTCACCGGTTCGGGCACCGGCATCGGCCGGGCCGTCGCGGAGCGGTTCGCCCGTGAGGGAGCTCGCGTGGTCATCGCCGACAGGGATGCCGCTGCCGCGAGCGCGACGGCGGATGCGATCGGGCTCGCCGCCCGGGCTGCTGTGATGGACATCTCCGACGAGGCGTCGGTCGAAGCCGCCTTCGGGTTGCTGAGCGCCGAGGGCTGGGCGCCGGACGTCGTCGTCGCCAACGCCGGTGTGCAGCTGTTCGGGCAGGACGCGGCCGCGGCCGACCTCGATCTCGACGTGTGGAAGCGCACGATCGACGTCAACCTGACCGGCACCTTCCTCACCGTCAAGCACGCCGTCCGTTCGATGCTGGAGACCGGCGGCGGCTCGATCATCCTCACCGGCAGCCCGACCGGGATCAACGGCGAGGGGCAGGACTTCACGGCGTACAGCGCATCGAAGGCAGGCATCCACGGCCTCGGACGCACGGTCGCGGCGGCCTACGCCGATCGCGGCATCCGGGTCAACACCGTCGTCCCGGCGTATACCGAGACCTCGCTCGTCAACACCATCACCAGCGACCCTGTGGCGCGCGCGGCGATCATCGGCCGCATCCCGATGGGTCGTGCGGGAGCGCCGGGCGATGTCGAGGGGATCATGGTGTTCCTCGCGTCGGACGACGCCGCGTTCGCGACGGGCGCGCTCTTCGCGGTCGACGGGGGCATGACGATCTGACCCGCTGTCGACTCCCCTGGCGCCATAGGCGCGCTGGGCGTGCGGAACACGACAGGGGAGGCGCATCGGCACGCCGAAGACGAGGATGGAGCGCATGACCGACGTGTGGAGCGGCGCACCAGCGACCGCGTGGCGGAGCGGACCGTGGTCGCTCGAGCTGCGCGACGACGAATTCGCCGACATCGCGTACGACGGTCACGTCGTGCTGCGGTCGGTGCGCGCCGTGGTGCGCGACCGCAACTGGGACACGGCGGGCCTGGTCGTCGACCGCGTCGACGGATCCGACCTCGCACTGACGCTGCACGTGCACTCGACGGGCCTCGGCTCGGACCTGCGCGGGATCGTCCGCGCCGAGGTGCGCGGGCCCGGGCGCCTGCGGGTGCTCACGGACCTCGAGTCTCAGACGGATTTTGCGACCAACCGCACCGGTCTCGTCGTGCTGCACCCGCCCGCGCTGGCGGGCGTGGGCCTGCACATCCGGCACTCCGACGGCGCGGTCGCGCACTCACGGTTCCCCGAGCGCATCAGCCCGCATCAGCCTGCTCTCGACATCGCGGGCCTGTCGTGGTCGCACGAGGGGCTCGAGCTCGACATGCGCTTCACCGGCGACGTCTTCGAGATGGAGGACCAGCGCAACTGGACGGATGCCTCGTACAAGACCTACAGCCGCCCGCTCGCCCTGCCCTTCCCGTACACGGTCGCCGCCGGCGAACGGGTCGTGCAGGCGATCGACGTCGCCGTGTCGGGCACTCCCACGGCCACAGCTCCGGATCCCGTCACCCGCATCCGGCTCGAGGAAGGACCCCCGCTCCCCGCGATCGGCGTCGCGGCCTCGACGGCGCCGGACCCCGCCCCGGCGGACCGGTGGCCGGCGGACGGCGGCGTCTGGCCTGCGGCGGTGCTCGTCGAGCTCGACCTCGCGACCCGCAACTGGCGCGCGGCCCTCGGTCGCGCGGCAGGCCGGCATCCCGCCGACCCCCGCCCCCAGTCGCCGAGCGAGCGCGAGCGAGGCGTAGACGCCCGCACCGATCCGAGCTCGCTGAGCGAGCGTCCCCGAGACGAGGGGCCTGCTGCTGCGCTCGACGTGCGCTTCGTGCTCGACGACTCCGACCCTTCGAGCATCGACGAGGCCGTGCACGCGCTCCGCGGCCTCCCGATCGTGCGCGTCACCGCGTTCCCGCCCACCGGCCCGGCGCGCCACGTCTCCGATCTCGACGCGATCGCCCGGCTGCGCCACGCGCTGACCGAGGCGGGTCTCGACATCGCCGTGGTGGGCGGAGTGCGCTCGCACTTCACGGAACTCAACCGGGAGCACCATCGCCTGCCACGCGGGCTCGCCGGCATCGTGTTCAGCAGCACGCCGCTGTTCCACAGCCTCAGCACCGCACAGCTGATCGAGGCGCTGCCGATGCAGCGGATCGTCGCCACGCAGGGTGTGGGCATCGCCGCAGGACTCCCCGTGCACGTCGGCCCGATCTCCCTGCGTCCGCACTTCAACGACGTGGCGACGACGCCCCCGCCGATGCCCGCGCACGACGACCTGCGCGACGGCTACGGCTCGGCATTGCTCGACGCCGGCGATGTGCGGCAGTCGGCACCGCAGCTCGCCGCGTGGACCGTGGCCAGCGCCGCGGCCCTCGCCGTGCCCGGCGTTGCCACGCTCGCCTACTTCGAGGAGTGGGGGCCGCGCGGCGTCCGCACGGCCGACGGCACCGCCCTTCCTGTGCTCGCCGCGGTCTCGGCACTCGCCGCGCTGGCGGGCGCGACGGGCCTACGCGGCGACTCCCCCGACGGTCTCGTCTGGGCGCTCGGCGCCCGCACCGCCGGCGGCGACACCGTCCTCGTGGCCAACCTCGACGATCGCCCGCGCCGGGTCGAGGTCGAGCTTCCCGGCGGCGCGACCCGCACCGCCGAGGTGCTGCCCGGGTCGTTCCTGCCGCTCTGACCGTCGCTGCCCCCACCCTCCACGCGCCGCGCTCCACGCGCCGGCCGCTCCCGCCGCCCGCTCCCGCCGTCCCCGCTCACCCCCGTTCACTTGCGCTGAACGTACGCGAAACCGGCCGATGGGCGTACGTTCAGCGCAAGTGAACTGATTCAGCTCGACGCCGTGCCGCGCCCGAGGTCACACGACGTGTGAGTTCGACGCCGTGACGGCCGGCGCCTCGCGCCAGATCCGCACATCCCAGGGTGCGAGCTCGACCTCCGTGCCCGCCCGGTGCACCGCGTCATCCAGGACGGATGCCGCGTCCGCCGCGACCCGGACGGTGCGGGTCTGCGGTGACCAGTTGTGCACCACCCACACGCGACCCTGAGCGCCTGTCAGGGAGTGCGCGGTGACCGAGGTCGGGCGCGCCGCGAGGATGGCGGAGGCACCGGCGTTCGCAGCAGCCACGGCCGCATCGCGCCCGGATCCGTGGGCCGCGGCATCCGTCATCACGTCCGCCAGCGTCGCACGGTCGAGGAGCGTGCCGACCGTCGTGATCGCGCCCGCACCGACCTCGCGGCGCGTGACCGCCCCCCATCGGCCGAACAGCGGATGCCGGTACCCCAGGACGACGTCGGCGCCGTCCGGCTGGAGCCCGTCGGCCCAGCCGTGCGCGGTGCCGACCACCGCGCCGTCGCGCACAACCTCGATCGGCTCGGCGAGCGCCCCGAACTCCCGGTAGCCGACACCGGCCGCCGGTCCGACGATCGCGGGCGCCCGCTCGAGTCGCATATGGCCTTCGTCGTCGCCATACCCGGTGCGCGGGCCGATCACGAGCCGTCCGCCGAGACGGGCGTACTCGACGAGCGTCTCGAGCGTCGGATCGGATGCCGCGATCAGCCCCGGCACGACGAGCACCGGGAACCGCCGCACAAGCTCGCCCGCGTCGGGCAGCTGCCGTTCGTTCACGAATCCGACCTGCAGCCCCGAATCGACCGCTGCGCGACCGAACGCGCCCACGATCCGGGCGTACGCGCCGCGGTCGGCATCGGCGCCGCGCGCGAGCGGCGGCTCGAAAGCCATCATCCACTCGCTGTCGTGCGCGTACACGAGACCGACGTCGGCGTCGGGCTCGGCATCCGTCAGCCACGGCGCCGCCGCGGCGAACTGCCGGCCGATCGCGGCGATCTCGGCATGGATGCGCCCGGGCTCGAGGTCATGGCCGAGGATGCCGCCCCAGTGCACCTCGGCGCCCGAGTGCAGCGTGTGCCAGTGCCAGTAGGACACGAGCCGCGCCCCGCGCGCGACGAGCAGCCACGCCGCCTGAGCGAGCTGACCGTCGTACGGCGGGCGGGTGAGCCACGCGGGGCCGATGGAGGCCGCACCGGTCTCGGTGACGAGGAACGGCTCCTGCCGAGAGGCCCGCATGCGGTCGGCCATGAGCACGAACTGCGGCACGTCGTCGGCGTACCACTGGCCGCCCGCGCCCTCGCGCTCGAGGTCCATCGCGTCCTGGGACAGGTAGTAGGCGTTGCCGCTGGCGATGTCGAGCCGCGCAGCTACGGCGACGTCGTCCATCGCCGGGCGCTGGTAGGCGATGCAGGTCGTGAGGAACGTGTCGTCGGCCACGAGCGGGCGGACGAGGTCGGCCTGCCAGCCGATGAAGTCCGCGGTCAGCTCGGCCTGGAACCGCCGCCAGGCGAGGTCGTAGGCGGGAGTCGTGTTGCCCGACGGCGCCCACAGCTCGTCCCACTCGGCGATGCGGTGCGACCAGTACGTCAGCCCCCACGCGCGGTTGAGCGTGTCGACATCGCCGTAGCGGTCCGCGACCCAGTCGCGGAATCGTCCGACGACGTGGTCGTTGTGGATCAGATGCAGGCCGGCCTCGTTGTCGAGCTGAACGCCGATGACCGCCGGATGCCGGCCATGCCGGCCGATCACCGCGCGGATGACACGCTCCGCGTAGCCGCGGAACAGCTCCGACGTGTAGTCCACCTCCTGGCGGCCGCCCCACGGCACGGTGCTGCCGTCCTTGCGCACGACTGCGAGCTCGGGGTGTGACCGCGCGAGCCACGGCGGCACGGCGTAGGTCGGCGTGCCGAGGATCACGTCGATCCCGTGCGCGTGCGCCGCGTCGAGCACGGGCGTCAGCCACTCGAGATCGAACTCTCCGTCGCGCGGCTCCCACGTGGACCACACCGATTCACCGACGCGGATGCACGTGATGCCGGCATCCGTCATGAGTCGCAGGTCGGTCTCGAGCCGCGACGGGTCGGGCAGGTACTCGTTGTAGTACGCCGTCCCGAGTCGGGGGCCGCCCCGCCAGGCTTTCAGGCGATCGGATGCCGCGGCCCGGCCCTCGTCAGGCGCCCCTGGCACGCGCGAGTCTGCCACGGGTCAGCCCGCCACGCGCGTGATGCGCAGCGCCAGCGCCTCGCCGGCGGGCAGCTCGACGGCTGCGGAGGCCCGGTCGTACGCATCGTTGCGCTGGACGTCGTCGAGCGTGAAGCGCCGGCCGACGGGCGTGACCGTCATGTTCCACGTGTCGATGACATCGACGTCGAAGGTGTCGCCCGGCTCCGGCCGCTCGCCCGGGAACCCGATCGGCAGCCGGAAGTCCCACGTCGCCGGCGCCGACCGACCGAGGTACTGCACGTACAGCTGCCGCGGGATGCCGGCGACAAAGGCCGGGTCGTCCCACTTGTCGATGGGATCGAGCCCTGCGCCGTGCACCCCTTCGAGGACGCGGCGGAGGAACGCCAGCCGCGTGGGCGACGCGCCCCGCAGTGGCCCGCCCTCGACCATGTGGAGGCTCCCCGAGGCGGTCACGAAGCTCTCGCCGTGCGAGGCGTAGCAACCGGCCACCGTGGTGATCCAGAACTGATGCACCAGCTCCTCGGCGCTGAGGTGGCCCCACCGGTCGGGGATGTCGCCCTCGTACTTGATCTCGTCGAGGACGACCGGCTTGCCGTACACGTCGCGGTACAGGTTGGCCCGCCCGAAGTCCGTCGTGGCCGAGCCGTTCTGGAGGGACGCGTGGGTCACCCACGGCTGGTTGTTGTCGTACAGCTCGATCCAGTTGTGGATCGAGCGGAGATGATCGTACGGGTCGATCTCGGCCAGCAGCGCGCCGGTGCGGTCCCAGCGGTCGGCCGGGCGCTCGAGCTGGTCGAACTCGTTGCAGAGCGACCACCACACGTGCGGGTACGCGGCCAGGCGCGCCACGAGGTAGCGGAGGTAGACGGCATCCTCCTCCTCGGTGAGCTCGTCGAGACCGAACTGGCCGCGGTCGTAGGCGTTGTAGATGAGCACGTCGGCCTGGATGCCGCGCTCACCCAGCGCCTCGACGGCCCGGTCGAGGCGCTGGAAGAACGCGGGCACCGGCTTGGTCACGTCCCAGCGCCCGTCGGTCTTCTCGAACGGCATCAGGCTCGGGACATGCTCGATGTAGCCGCCGCCCTGTGGGAACACCATGAACCGGAACTTGTTGAAGCCGGCCTCGGCGATCGCGTCGACGGTCGACGAGAACAGCGGCTCGTCCTGGTGCAGCCAGTTGTACGCGGTCGCTCCGACCGGGCGGAACGGCGTGCCGTCGGCGTGGGCGAAGTGGAAGCGGTGGGCGACGCGCACCGGCCCGTGCTCGGCGCCGCGTGAGACCTCGAACGCGCCGGTCCGGCCCGCGAGCGCGGCATCCGCGCTCTCGGTCATCCACGACCACTCCCCCTCCAAGTCCGGTGCGAAGCGGACCCGGTAGGTGGTGCCGCCGTCCCAGAATCCTGGCACCGCGATATCGCCGGCATCTGCGTGCCGGAAGGTCACGGTGAGCGGGGCTTCCAGGCCGACGGCGAGAGCGGACGGCGCCTCGAACGCCAGCTCCACAGGACGGTACAGCGAGTGGGACATCGTCATCCTTCCGAATCTACGGCGATCGTCACCGACTATTGAAACGTACCAAAGTCGTGCATAATCTGCAGGAGATGAATGAACATGCACCCTCCACGGTTGTTACCGGTAACACCCGAAACGGCTGGCAGGGGCGCTCACTCCACCCGGACATTCCAGAAGCGGAGAAGACAATGAAGGTTTCTCGCAAGATCGCAGCCGGCGCCGCCGGCCTCCTCGCCGTCAGCCTGCTGGCCGGCTGCAGTTCAGCCGGCTCGGGCGCCGGCGACGCAGGCGAAGACGTGGCGCTCACCCTGTGGGCCCGAGGCAACTCGGTGCCCGACGATGTCGAGCAGATCCTCGCCGACCAGTTCCCGGACTACGACATCACCTTCGAGAACATCCCCGACATCGAAGACAAGCTTCGCGCGGCCCTGCGTTCGGGCAGCGGCCTGCCCGACGTCGTCATGATGGGCGGCAGCCTGCCGTCGTTCTTCACGGTAGCCGACGAATTCGTCGACCTGTCTGACCAGGCCGCCGAGAGCGACGCCGTCGAGTGGGGCCTCGAACTCGGCCAGGCGCCCGACGGTCGTCAGGTTGCGCTCCCCACCGATATCGGCCCGTGGGGCTTCTTCTATCGGGCCGACGTGCTCGAGACGCTCGGCTATCCGACGGAGCCCGAAGAGGTCGCTGCGGCCGTCGACTCGTGGGACGCCTACCGCGAGCTCGCCACCGCCGCGGCGGGAGCCGGCAGCTTCGTGTGCGACCACGCCGGCCAGGTCTACCAGGCGCGCCTGGCCCAGGAGGGATACGCGTACTTCGAGCAGGAGGACGGCGAGGACGTCAACATCGTCGACTCGCCCATCTCGCACGACGCGTTCGTCGAGACCGCCTCGCTCGCGCAGGACGGCCTGTGCGCCAACGCTGAGCCGTACACGCCCGAGTTCAACGCGGCCCTGACGCAGGAGGACATCGTCGGCTTCGTGGGGCCTGCGTGGGAGGACGGCCTGCTGAAGTCCGCGGGCGAGCTGCAGTCCGGCAACTGGCGCGTCACGACTGTTCCGGGCGGCGCCGCCGCGACCGGCGGAACGTTCGTCTCGGCGCTGTCGGCGAGCGAGCACCCCGAGGCCGCGGCGGAGCTGGCGGCGTTCATCGGCGGCACCGAGTTCCAGAAGATCGGCTACCTCGAGAAGGGCCTCTTCCCGGCGTCGACCGGCGTGGCCGCCGACCCCGACGCCGCCTCGCCGCAGGAGTACTACGGCGGTCAGGACACGCTCGGCGCGCTCGCACAGACCGCCGTGGAGGCGCCGCTGGTCTACCAGGCGCCCGACAGCGGAACAGTCGCCTCGCAGTTCTTCGTCGCGCTGAACGACCTCTCGTTCAACGACGACGACCCCGAGAAGGTGTACTCCTCGCTCGTCGAGAAGAACTCCGCCGAGTGACACCGGCGGGGGCGGCCGCGCGCCGCCCCCGCCTTCCAGGGAGCATCATGACCTCGACCGCAACTTCGACGGCGACTCCGCCCTCGACGACGCCGGCACCCGTGCCGCCATCCCGACGCCGTCGCCCGGCACTGCTGCACTACTGGCGCGAGTATCTGGCGATCTCGCCGTTCTACATTCTGTTCGCGGTGTTCGGGCTCTTCCCGCTCGTGTTCGCCGTTTACCTCTCGATGGTCTCGTGGGACGGCCTCGGCGAGCCGGAATGGGTCGGCCTCGAACAGTTCGAGCGCCTGTTCAGCTCGGGCGAGTTCGCGGGAGCACTGAGCAACACCGTGATCATCTTCGTGATCGCACAGGTTCCGGTGATCCTCGCCTCCCTCGGCGCCGCGGCACTGCTGAGCTCGCCGAGGCTGCGCGCCAAGGGCCTCTACCAGACCCTGTTCTTCCTGCCGCAGGTGACCTCGGTCGTCGCGGTGGCCATCGTCTTCCAGTCCGTCTTCTCGAACGAGTACGGCATCATCAACGCGTTCCTCGAGGCGATCGGATTGTCGGCTGTTCCCTGGATGACCACCGAGTGGGGCGTGCGGCTCGTGGTCGCGCTCATGATCTTCTGGCGCAGCTTCGGCTACTTCGTGGTGATCTTCCTCGCCGGCATCTCGTCGATCCCGCCGTCGCTGTACGAGGCCGCGCGCCTGGACGGCGCCGGGCCGTGGCGCATCCTCCGCTCCATCACGGTTCCGATGATCTGGCCGACGATCCTCTTCGTCGCCGTGACCGGCACGATCAGCGGCTTTCAGATCTTCACCGAGCCGCAGGTGCTCACCAACGGCCTCGGCGGACCCGGCAACTCCGTCGTGACGCTGATGTTCCTCCAGGTGGGCTACATGGGGGCGACGCTGCCTACGGTGCGACCCGACCTCGGCTTCGCAACCGCCATCGGCTGGGGCATCTTCGTCGTGCTGATCCTCCTGGCCATCCTCAACTCCCGCGTCATCGCCCGACGCCGAAACGAGATGTGATGAAGACCCCTCGTCGCGCCTGGCTGCAGCATCTGGTTCTGATCCCCGCCGCCGCGCTGTTCGCGTTCCCGTTCTACTGGCTGATCGTCATGTCGACCAGCACGACGTCCGACATCTTCTCGAGCCCTCCCCGGCTGATCCCCGGACCCGAGCTCTTCGAGAACATCGGGCGGCTCTTCGAGAGCATCGACTTCGGCCAGGCCTTCCTCAACTCCGTCGTCGTCTCGGTGATCGCCACGCTGGTCACGGTGACGATCGCGGCGCTGTCCGGGTTCGTGTTCGCGATGTACCGGTTCCCGGGCCGCAACTGGCTCTTCGGCATCCTGCTCGCCACCATGACGCTGCCCACCGGTGTGATGCTCGTGCCGATGTTCCAGATCTATGTCGACCTGGGCTGGCTGAACACCTACCTGCCGCTCATCGTGCCAGGCGCTGCCAGCGCCTTCGGGATCTTCTGGATGCGGCAGGCCGCGCGCGAGGCCGTGCAGTACGAGGTGATCGAGGCGGCCCGCGTCGACGGAGCCGGGTTCCTGCGCGTGTTCTGGCATGTCGGCGTGCCGGCGCTGCGCCCCGCCATCGCCGGGTTCACCGTCTTCCAGTTCATGTGGAACTGGAACGAGTACATGTGGCCGCTGCTGGTGCTCAACGACTCCGATCTGTACACACTCCCTGTTGCGCTGCAGCAGCTCAACGGCAACTACGGCACCAGCGATTACCCCGTCGTCATGGTGGGGACACTGCTCGCGACATTGCCGCTCATCGTGGTCTTCCTGCTGTTCCGCAAGCAGGTCATGAGCAGCGCGACCTCAGGCGCGGTCAAAGGATGAGCAGCATCGACCCCGCAGCGGCGATCGACAGACACGCGGTCGTCGACCGGCATCGGATCCGCCGAACGCGCGTCGATGCGGAGGCACCGCTCACCGTGGGCAACGGCGAGTTCTGCTTCACCGCCGATGCCACGGGCCTGCAGACGTTCGCCGACTGGCACAGCCGTGCGGCGGCGCGCGCCGACGCGCGGAGCGCGACGCCGCTGGGAACCCAGGCGCAGTGGGCGTTCCACTGGGCCCCCAATCCCGCCGGGCTCACGCTCGACGACACGATGGTGCGCTTCGAGCGACCCGACGGCTCGCCCGTCGACTACCCGACGACCTACGATTGGCGCCTGACCGAGGCCGAGGCCCGTCGCCTGCAGCCGGCGGGCTACTACTACTGGGTGAACCCCCAGCGCCTCCACCTCGGGCGCGTCGCCTACGTCCTGCGACATCCCGTGACCGGTGAGCCCGTCTCCGATCCCGGCGAGCTCACCGGCACCGCCCAGACGCTCCATCTGTGGAGCGGACTGCTCGACAGCACGTTCGCCCTCGGCGGGCTCCGCACGCGCACGCGCACCGCCGTGCACCCGGACCGCGACATCCTCGCCGTCTCCGCGTCGTCCGAGCTCTTCACCGGCGGCGCGGCGGCGCTGCGCATCTCGTTCGCCACCATCCAAGACACCTGGGAGGCCGACGAGGACTGGACCCGCCCCGGCGCCCACTCCACCGACGTCGAGGTCGGTCACGACGGCATCGTGCGCATCACCCGCCGTGTGGACGAGGCGTCGTACACCGTGCGGGTGCGGGCGAGCGGATGCCGCGTCTCGGCCTCCGCGCGGCATTCGATCGACCTCGTGCCCGAGGCCGACGACATCGAGCTCGTCGTCGAGTTCGGGCCCGAAGCATCCGATCTTCCCCTCCCCACCGCCGACGAGACCTTCGCGGCCGCCGTGGAGCATTGGCGTGCGTACTGGAGCGAGGGCGCCTTCGTCGACCTGTCGCGATCAGAAGACCCGCGCGCGCACGAGCTCGAGCGACGGATCGTCCTGTCGCAGTACCTGACCGCGATTCAGTGCGCCGGCTCGCTGCCGCCCCAGGAGAGCGGTCTGGTCTGCAACTCGTGGGGCGGCACGTTCCACCTCGAGATGCACTGGTGGCACGCCGCGCACTTCCCGATGTGGGGCCGGCCGGCGCTTCTCGAACGCAGTCTGGCGTGGTACCAGCGCATCCTGCCGGTCGCCCGCGAGAACGCGTACCGCAACGGCTACCCCGGCGCGCGCTGGCCCAAGCACGTCGGGCCGGAGGGGGTCGAGAGCCCCAACGAGATCGGACCGCTGCTGCTGTGGCAGCAGCCGCACCCGATCTCGTTCGCCGAGCTCATCTACCACGCCCGCGACGAAGATGCCGGCGTGCTCGAGCAGTACGCGGAACTTGTCGATGAGACCGCCGAGTTCCTCGCCGGCCTCGTGTGGTGGCAGGACGGCACCGCTCACCTCGCGCCGCCGCTCATGCCGGCGCAGGAGCGCTACGAGGCCGCGACCACGTGGGACCCGACATTCGAGCTCGCCTACGTGCTGTGGGCGCTGCAGACCGCGTGCGAGTGGCGGCGGCGCCAGAGCCGCGACGTGCCCGAGGCATGGACCCGCGCCGTCGACGGCATCGCGCCGCTCCCTGTCGCGAACGGTCGGTACGAGGCGGTGCGGGGGCAGACCGCGCTCTTCGACCATCCGTCGCTCGTCGGCGCGTACGGCTTCGTCCCGCCGACCCGCCTCGTCGACCCCGAGGTCATGGCGAACACGCTCGACCACGTGCTCGAGGCGTGGGAGTGGGGCTCGACGTGGGGCTGGGACTTTCCGCTGCTGGCGATGTGCGCGGTGCGACTCGGCCGTCTCGACACCGCGTTCGATCTGCTGCTGACGGACCTCCCCCGCAACCGCTCGCTGTCGAACGGGCACAACTTCCAGGTGCCGAACCGCCTGCCGCTGTACCTGCCCGGCAACGGCGGTCTGCTCGCGGCGATCGCGATGCTCGCGACCGACGACGACGGCAGCCCGCGCGACCGACTTCCCGAGGGCTGGACGATCCGGGCCGAGGGCTTCGCGCCGCGGCCCTGATCCCCCGTCGACCCCGATCTCACCTCACGGAGACACCGAATGATCGATGTGCACGATCTCGCCGACAGCGTCCGTCCGACCGCGAAAAGCGGAGCTCTCGTCGTCGCCCCCACCCACCGGGCGGGCGACTGGAACAGCCACGGCGTGGACTGCCCGTTCGTCTTCCGCAAGGACGGCGCGCTCGGCATGACGGTCGTCGGGTGGGACGGCCGCGGCTACCAGACCGGGCTCGCGTGGCACGACGGCGCGCAGTGGTCGGCGCCGCAGTTGGTGTTCCCGCGTGATCCCGCGTCGGCCCACCGACGCCACAACGCCGCGCTCACCTCGATCCTGCGAGATACCGAGCTGTACGGCGCGGGCGAGCTTCTCCCGATCGACGGCTGGTACTACGGGACCTATCACGCGTACCCCGACGCAGGCTACGAACAGGGCTCGGCCGTCATCGGATTCGTCCGCAGCCGAGACCTCGTCGAATGGGAAGAGGTCGGCGATCTGCTCCGTCCCGAGCACGGCGGTGCCTGGGAGCGGGGCGGGCTGTACAAGTCGTACCTGCTGCGCCATGACGACCGGTTCTGGCTCTTCTACAACGCCAAGGACCGGGCCACCGGTCGCTGGATCGAGCAGACCGGCGCCGCGGTGTCGGACGACCTCGCCTCGTGGCACCGCGTATCGGATGCCCCGCTGCTGCCCGTCGGCACTGCAGGCGCCCCCGACGACCGGTTCGCCTCCGACCCGTTCGTGCTGCGTGCTCCGGACGGAACGTGGCTGATGTTCTACTTCGGGCTGTGCGCGGGCGGCCCCGCGGTCGATCTGCTCGCCACCTCGCCCGACCTCATCGCCTGGACGAAGTCACCGACCGTGCTCGTGGCACCCGGCGAGGCCGGCGCGCTCGACGACTGGCACGCGCACAAGCCCGCGGTCATCCGCACCGGCGATCGCCTCGAGCACTACTACTGCGCGGTGCAGCGCCTCGGCGCCCCCGTCGCGATCGGCGGCTACTCCCAGCCCGAGATGCGCGGCATCGCGCTTGCCTGGTCGCCGGTGGTCGCAGCGCCGATGGAATCGGTCCCTGTGGCTCCGGCGGCCGCCGGCTGAGCGCCGCTCAGACGCCCCCGGACCGCAAAGCCAGCGGTGCTCTCGCGGACGATGAGCCGCGGCTGGAGCACGCGGTGAATCTGCGCCAGAGCCCGCCCCTCCAGCGTCTCGAAGAGCATGTCGACCACCGTCGAGCCGACGTCCCGGTGCCGGCGGCTGATGCTCGTCAGCGGGATCAGCGACGCTTCGGCGAACTCGTTGTCGTCGTAGCCCACGAGGGCCAGTTCCTCGGGCACACGGATGCCGCGCGCTACGAGTTCCCGCAGCATCCCGAGCGCGAGCAGGTCGTTGACGGCGAAGATCCCGTCGGGTCGCTCCCGCGCTGGCCGCGCCGCAATCGCCGCTCCCGCCTCACGTCCGAACGCGAGCGAGCGCTCGCCGACCGCGATCACCTCGAGGTCGACGCCGCGGGCGCGAGCTTCGGCACGCGCTCCATCGAGTCGCGCGGCTACGTACACGACGTCGTCGGGCCCCCCGACGAACGCCAGGCGGCGGCATCCGCTCTCCGCGAGGTGAGCGATGGCCAGGCGACCGCCGGCGACCTCGTCGACCGACACCGACGGCTGCTCGGGCGACTGCGCCCGCTGGCCGACGAGGACGGTCGGCGTGCCGCGACGGCGCAGCAGCGCGAGCCGCTCTTCGACCGGATGGTGCGAGGCGACCAGAAGGCCCCGTACATGATGCTGCGCGAAGGCATCGAGGTACGCATCCTCCTGCGCGGGGTCCGCCTGAGAATCGGCGAGGAAGACGGAGAGGCCGAGCTCTGCGGCTCGGTGCTGCACGCTCTGAGCGATCTCGCCGAAGTGCGGATTGCCGATGTCGGCCGCGAGATAGCCGATGACGGTGCTCACGCCCAGTCGCAGCTGGCGGCCCGCGTTGCTCGGCACGAAGCCGAGTGTGTCGATGGCGTCCGCCACGCGGCGGCCCATCGCCGCCGACAGCCTGTCGGGGTGGTTGAGGTAGTTCGAGACCGTGCCGATCGAGACGCCCGCGAGCGCCGCGACGTCCCGAATGCCCGCCGGCGCCATCAGCGCCAGTCGTGCTCGGCGGCGAAGCCGAGTCGCTCGCGGATCTTCCGCGTCGACATGAGCGACTCGAACTCGCCGAGGTCTTCGGCGATGGGTGTACCCGGGAACCAGCGCGCCGCGACCTCGCGTGAGCGCTGCGCGTTGCCCGAGTCGGGCGCGGCCACGTTGAACACCTCGAAGCCCGGCTGCGCCGCCGCCAGCGCCAGCGCCACCGCCACCGCGCCGTCGCGGGCGTCGATCCAGGAGCCGACGAGGTCGCGGCGGTAGTCCGGCTCGGCCGCGCGGTCGAACGTCGCGTATTCGTCGCCGGCCACCACGTTGGTGAACCGCAGGGCGGTGATCGAGGTCTCGGGATGCCACCGCGCGAGCTGGGCCGCGATGGCTTCCTCGGCCACCTTGCCGAGTCCGTACGTGTTGTTGGCGCTGGTGTACGTCTCATCGACGGGGAGCGCCGGCGGCGCCTCCTCGAACGGGAAGCCCATCGCGGTGATGCTCGAGGCGAGAACGATCGTGCGGATGCCCGCGCGATGCGCCGCGAACAGGGCGTTGAACGACACGGTCATGTTGTTGTGGAAGGTGGCGGCATCCGGCACCAGGCCGTTCACCGGGATCGCCGCGAGGTGCACGAGGGCGTCGAGTCCGTCGTGGCGCGCGGTCACCGAGAGGAACGCGTCGAGCGTCTGCCCGAAGTCGGTGAGGTCGACGCGGGTGAAGCCCGTTCCGGGGGTTCCGGCGAGGTCGAAGCCGATCACGTCGTGCCCGTCGGCCCGCAGTCGCTCCATCGCCGCGCGGCCGAGCTTGCCGCCGCTGCCTGTCACACCGATCGTCATCGAATCCTCCTCTGCCGCCCGGGGTCACGGCTCCCTCGACAGCGTACTTGAAACGTTTCGAAATCGGTGTCAAACTCCCATCTTGAAACGTTTCGCAACGCCCCGGCCACAGCGCAAGGAGACAGCACGGATGTCCGTCACCGTCGACGCACCCCGCATCGAACACCACCGCGAGCCCGTCGGGATCGGCGAGCGGATGCCGCGCCTCTCGTGGCGCGTCGCCTCCGCGCCGTCCGGCTGGCGGCAGACCGCGTTCTCCGTCGAGGTCGATCGCGACGGCGACGTCACGACGTACGTGGTCGACTCGCCCGAGCAGGTGCTCGTGGACTGGCCGGCCGCCCCGCTGCGCTCGCGCGAGATCGTCACGGTGCGCATCGCGGTCAGGGGTGAGGACGGTGCGTGGTCTGCGGCATCCGTCCCCACCGTCTTGGAAGCCGGCCTGCTCGAGCCCGGCGACTGGGTCGCGCGTCCGGTCGGCGCCTTCCGCAACGAGAACCCACACTCCGACGAGCGCCGCCCCTCGCTCGTGCGCCGCGGGTTCGAGGTGCGCGACGACATCGTGCGGGCACGGCTCTACGCGACGGCTCACGGGGTCTACGAGGCCGAGCTCAACGGCGAGCGCGTCGGCGACGACACGCTCTCGCCCGGCTGGACCGTGTACGGCCGGCGCCTGCGGTACTACACGTACGACGTCACCGACCTGGTGCGGCCCGGAGCGAACGCGCTCGGCGCCTGGCTCGGCGACGGCTGGTATCGGGGCCGGCTCGGCTGGCGCGGCGGCTTCCGCAACGTCTACGGGTACGACCAGTCCTTCCTCGGCCAGCTCGAGCTGACCTATGCCGACGGCAGCCGCGAGGTCGTGGCGACCGACGCGTCGTGGCGCTCGGCGCCGAGCCCCATCCTGCACAGCGGCCTCTACGACGGCGAGGACTACGACGCGCGAGAGGAGCAGCCCGGCTGGTCGACAGCGGACTTCGACGATTCCGGCTGGGAAGCGGTGCAGGAGCGCCACCGGGACCCCGCCACCCTCGTCGCGCCGACGGCTCCGCCGGTGCGGGCGACCCAGGAGCTGCGGCCGATCGCGGTGCTCGCCGGCCCCAGCGGCTCGCGCATCCTCGACTTCGGGCAGAATCTCGTCGGCCGCGTGCGCATCCGGGTCTCGGGCGATGCCGGCACCACAGTGACGCTGCGCACCGCCGAGGTGATGCAGGACGGCGAGATCTACACGCGGCCGCTGCGCGCGGCGCGCTCGACCGACAACTACACGCTCGCCGGCCGCGACGTCGAGGAGTGGGAGCCGCGGTTCACCTTCCACGGCTTCCGCTACGTCGAGGTCACCGGCTGGCCGGGCGACCTGGACGCGGATGCCGCAGCCGGCGCATTGGTGGCCCGGGTGTACCACACCGACCTCGAGCGCACCGGGTGGTTCGAGTCGTCCGACCCTGCTCTGAACCGCCTGCACGAGAATGTTCTCTGGGGCATGCGCGGCAACTTCGTCGACATCCCCACCGACTGCCCGCAGCGCGACGAGCGCATCGGCTGGACCGGCGACATCCAGGTCTTCGGCCCCACCGCCTCGACGCTGTACGACGTGTCGGGGATGCTGTCGGGCTGGCTGCGCGACCTTGCGATCGAGCAGCTCCCTGACGGCACCGTGCCGTGGTACGTGCCCGTGATCCCCGCCGTCGACAAGTGGACGCCGATGCGACCGGGCGCCGCGTGGGGCGATGTCGCGACCCTGCTGCCGTGGACGCTGTACGAGCGCTTCGGCGACGTCGGCGTGGTGCGCACCCAGTTCGACAGCGCCAGGCGCTGGGTCGATCTGCTCGAACGCCTCTCGGGCCGCTCGCGGCTGTGGGACACCGGCTTCCAGCTGGGCGACTGGCTCGACCCGGCCGCCCCGCCGGACGACCCGGCCGACGCACTCACCGACCGCTACCTCGTCGCGACGGCCTACTTCGCCAAGTCGGCGCGCACCGTCGCGCGCATGGCGGAGGTGCTGGGGCTCGGCGACGAGCGGGCGCACTACGACGCGCTCGCCGACGAGGTCGCGGCCGCCTTCGACGGCGCCTACGTGAACGACGACGGCACCATGACCAGCGATGCTCAGACGGCGTACGCCCTCGGCCTGCGGTTCGACCTCATCACCGATCCGCAGAAACGGGATGCCGCGGCCGCACGACTCGCTCAGCTCGTACACCAGGCTGGCAACCGCATCGCGACCGGCTTCGTGGGCACGCCGCTCGTATCGGACGCCCTCAGTGCGGGCGGGCACGTGCCGACCGCCTACGACCTGATCCTCGAGCGAGAGTGCCCGTCGTGGCTCTACCAGGTGGAGCAGGGGGCGACCACGGTCTGGGAACGGTGGGACTCGCTGCTCCCCGACGGCACGGTCAACCCCGGCCAGATGACGTCGTTCAACCACTACGCGCTCGGCGCGGTCGCCGATTGGATGCATCGCGTGGTCGGCGGCCTCGCGCCGGATGCCCCCGGTTACCGCCGCATCCGCTTCGCCCCTCGCCCCGGCGGTGGGCTGACCTCAGCTTCGGCCCGCCAGCTCACCGCCTATGGCGAGGCGGCGATCTCGTGGCGCACCACGCACGGGCAGATCCACGTCGAGGTCACGGTGCCCGTCGGCGCCGAGGCGGTGCTCGACCTGGAGGGCTCTCCCGAAGAGAGGCTGAGCCCTGGCACCCACACCCGTGTCGTCGACGTCCCGGTGGAGGTCGGGGCGGCCGGCTGATCCCGGCCCGGCACGGGAACGTCTGAGTTCTGACACCTCTGGGATTGCGGATGCCGCGCGGCGCGGCATCCGCAGTCCGCATCGTTCGCGCGCGCAAGCCTGGGTCGGCGATCTCACCACCGGCCCCGCCGCCATGTACGCCTCTGGGCGCCGATCAGGCGTTTCGTCGGAACTCGGGCTGGCTTCACAGGCTCCGACTGAATATCCTTTCGTTAGCGAATCCGAATACACCCCCTCGGATCGCCACGATCGGAGATCGCCGTGCCCCTGACGCCCTACACCCGGCCCGCAGACGGCCAGGTGCGCCTGCTCACCAAGGTCGCGCGCATGTACCACGAGCGGGGCGTGCGCCAGGCCGACATCGCGGCCGCGCTCAATATCTCACAGGCAAAGGTCTCGCGTCTGCTCAAGCGCGCGGAATCCGTCGGCATCGTGCGGACGATCGTCACCGTCGCTCCGGGCGTCTACGCCGAGCTGGAGGAGCAGCTCGAGGAGAAGTACGGGCTCGCGGAGGCCGTCGTGGTCGACGTCGACCACGACGCCGACGAGGGCGAGCTGCTCGCGTCGCTCGGGGCCGGAGCGGCCGCCTACCTGGAGGCGACGCTCTCGGGGAGCGACCGGATCGGCGTCTCGTCGTGGAGTCAGACCATCCTCGCGATGGTCGACCGCATGCGCCCCTTCACCGTCCGTGGTGCGACCGAGGTGGTGCAGCTGCTCGGCGGCGTGGGCGCACCCGAGGCGCAGAGCCACTCGAATCGCATCCTCGGCGAGCTCGCTCGCACACTGGGCGCCGAGCCGGTGTACGTGCAGGCGCCGGGCGTCGTCGGCGACCCCGCGATCCGCGACAGCCTGTTGCGCGACCCCTCGATGCAAGAGGTCGCCCGGCACTGGAACGAGCTCACGATGGCGATCATGGGCATCGGCAGCATCGAGCCGTCCGACGTCCTCGCGACGAGCGGCAACGCGTTCGCCGCCGAGGAGCGCCAGGACCTTCTCGGGCAGGGCGCCGTCGGCGACATCTGCCACCGCATCTTCCGCGGCGACGGCTCGCTCGTGCGCGGAGCGCTCGACGACCGCATCATCGCGATCACGGTGGAGAACCTGCGCCGCATCCCGCGCCGCGTAGGCATCGCCGGCGGCGAGCGCAAGCTCGAGGCGATCCACGGCGCCCTCGCCGGCGACTGGGTCACGACGCTCGTCACCGACCTGCGCTCGGCCGAGGCCCTCGCTGAGCGGTGAGAATTGAGACGTAAGGCCTCCCGTCGTGAAGCTGTCTCGCTTCTCGACGGGAGGCCTTCGCCGGTTGCGCTCCTACTTCGAGGCGTCCCAGGCCGTCTGATAGATCTCGACGTAACGATCGCTGCCGTTCGAAGCGAGGGCGTCCTGGAATGCCTGCCAGTCGGCGTCGCTCTCGATGTCGCGCACACCGGTCACGAACTCCGCGCTGGCCTGCTGCACGAGCGACTCGACGTTGGTCTGCACGGTCGACAGCTCGGATGAGTCATCCTCGGAGATCCAGAGATTCCAGTACGGGAAGGCCTCGGCCGGGCTGTTCGCCGCGTAGGGCTCGGTGGCCTCGAACAGACGCCGGTCATACCCGGCGAGATCGTAGATGTCCTCCGACACCACCTGCGCGCCGCGGAACTCCGTGCTTCCGTAGTACTGCGAAAGCGGACCCCAGGCCACGTTGGCGTTCTGCGTGGCTTCGGCACCACTGAGCCGGTGACGCAGGTACAAGGGCTCGAGCGACTCGTCCAGCGCGACATCGCCGGCGGCAGGCCGGTCCCATGCGACGCCCTCCTCACCCCATTCGGCTCGAAGGTGGTTGTCGTAGTCGATCATCCAGTCCACGATCTTCACCAGGTTCGCGGCGTCCGCGTCACTGGCATTGTTGGTGATGACGAGCGACGCACCAGGCACCGACGAGAGCAACTCGGAAGCCGGCGAGCCGTTCGGTCCGGTCAGCGGCGGGACCGCGTCGTACTGCTTGTCACGACCATCCTCCTGACCGATCGTGACGAAGACACCGGGGTGTCCGACGGAGGCCGCCCCGAGGATCGGGTCACCGGCGACGTCTCCGAGGGCGAGGAGCGCGTCCTGGTTCTGCGTGAACGCGGACTCGTCGACGAGACCTTCCTCGTAGAGCGAGTTCACGAAGCGCAATCCGTCGCGCCATCCGTCCGAGGCAGGCTGCAGTGTCACCGTGTCGCCGTCCAGAGCAAGGGAAGCAGGGATCGAGGCGTCGGCCGTAGCCGCCGGCACGTAGACGAACGGGTTCATCAGGTACGGCAGCACCGAGTTGGCTCCTGGCGTGCCGGACAGCGGCACCTCATCGGCCTGGTCGTTGCCGTTGGGATCCTGGTCGCGGAAGGCTGTCAGCACCGCGCGAAGCTCGTCGGGCGTCGTCGGCTGTTCCATGCCCACGGCATCGAGCCAGGCGGAATTCATCCAGAGCTTCGACGGGTAGCTGCAGTGGAAGCAGTCGTTCCACTGAGGCAGCCCCCAGACCTTGCCGTCCGGCGAGGTCGCCAGCTGCTCCCATTCAGGAGTCTCTTCCCACGCCTTGACCAGGTTGGGCGCGTTCTCCTCGAGAAGATCGTTCAGCGGCCGGATCACACCCTGGTTTCCGAACTTGATCAGTTCCGCCTGGGTGAACTGATCGACCCACGGGATCATCAGGAACGCGTCCGGGTAATTCCCGCTGGCGAGCGCGATCTGACGAGCCTCCGAGGCGGAGCCCCCATCCCACGTGGTCGTCTCGAACTGCAGGTCGACGTCGAACTCCTCCTCGAGGAAGAGCGTGAACTCGTTCGTGTTGAGATCCGAATCCGCTCCCTGCGGACTGAAGATCTTGATCACGCCGTCGTCGTCCGGCTTCTCCGGCTGCGCTGTGCACGCGCCCAGCGTCAGCGCGAGCCCGCCGGCGGCGATAGCCGCCGCGGTTCGGTTGAAGCGATTCATGTGTTGCCTCTCTTCATCGTGAGGTGGGAGCCACCGGGACCCGGCGTCCTGGCGGCCCGGAGGGGATCAGCCCTTCACAGCGCCCAGGAGCAGTCCCTTGGTGAAATAGCGCGCTACGAACGGATAGATGAGCATCATCGGGACCGTGGAGACCACGATGAGCGAGTACTTGAGAAGGTTCGACAGCTGCTGTCTCTCCAGCGCCGAGGT
The DNA here is from genome assembly GCF_010634885.1 of Microbacterium sp. B35-04. Classification (NCBI taxonomy): domain Bacteria; kingdom Bacillati; phylum Actinomycetota; class Actinomycetes; order Micrococcales; family Microbacteriaceae; genus Microbacterium; species Microbacterium sp. B35-04. The sequence continues at coordinate 81,309 of NZ_MWLP01000008.1, forward strand.
CGCATCCCCGCCGGCGTCGTTGTTGAGGATCAGGATGTTCCGAAGTACCAGCTGAAGCGGGTAGAGGCTGTCGTCACGGAGGTAGATCAGAGCGTCGAAGTAGGAATTCCACTGCACGATCGCGTACATCAGCGCGATGACGGCGATCATCGGGCCCGACAGCGGCAGTACCACTTTCCACAGGATGCGCAGATCGCTCGCGCCGTCGATCTCGGCCGCCTCTCGCAGCTCGTCCGGAATCGCCGTGCGGAAGTAGGTGATGGCGAGGATCGTCGGCCACACCGCGACCGCATTCGGGATCAGCATCGCCCACCGAGTGTCGAGCATTCCCATCGATTGCACCACGAGATAGGTCGGGATCAGCCCGCCGGCGAACAGCATCGTGAAGACGACAGCGCCGGTGAGCACCTTGCGTCCCACGAAATCGACCCGCGAAAGCGGATAGGCGATCATGACGGTGAGGGCGACGCTGATGGCCGTGCCGACAACCGTGTAATACAGCGAATTCGCGAACCCGTTGAGGATCTGTGGGCTGCTCAGTGCGACCTCGTACCCGCGCAGCGTGAAGTCGACCGGCCAGAGGAACACCTCTCCGGCTGACACGGCGGCGGGGCTGCTGAACGAGCTCACGACGATGAACCACAGCGGCAGCAGCACGACGAGCAGGAAGGTCGTGAGGAGGATGTAGACACCGATGAGGAAGAACCGGTCCACAGTGGATTCGCGCACCTTGATCGATCGGCCGAGGCCGCGCTGAGCCGTCTTCGCGTTGTTCACCACAGTCCGTTCCCCGTCACGCGTTTGGACACGGCGTTCACGACGAGCAGAAGCGCAAGATTGATCACCGAGTTGAACAGCCCGACGGCCGTCCCGAGGCTGAAGTCGGCATTCTGGATGCCGATCTTGTAGGTATAGGTGGCGATGATCTCGGACTGCGAGAGATTGAGCGGGTTCTGCAGCAGGAACGCCTTCTCGAACCCCACGACCATGATGCTGCCGACCGAGAGGATCAGCACGACCACGATCGTCGGCGTGATGCTCGGCAGATCGACATGCCAGATCTTCTGGAGCCGATTGGCCCCGTCGACCTTGGCCGCCTCGTAGAGGGCCGGGTCGACGCCGGCGAGCGCGGCCATGTAGATGACCGCCGAGTAGCCGGCGGTCTGCCAGACCTCGCTCCACACGTATACATGCCGGAAGAAGTCCGGCTGCGCCAGGTAGTCGACCGCGGGCAGGCCGAAGAATCCGGTGACCGTGCTCAGCATCCCGATCCGCGGCGAGAGGATGAGGATCGCCATCGAGACGATGATGACTGTGGAGATGAAATACGGCGCGTACGTCACCATCTGAACCGTGCGCTTGAAGAAGCGTCCGCGGATCTCGTTGAGCGCGAGCGCGAGGATGATCGGAATGGGAAGGCTCGCGATCAGGGCATACAGGCTGAGCAGGAACGTGTTGCTGACGATCGTGCCGAACGCCGGATTGGAGAAGAGGCGTTCGAAGTGCTCGAAGCCCGCCCACGCACTGCCCCAGATGCCCTCGATGACGTTGTAGTCCTTGAACGCGATGACCGCGTTCGCCATCGGCACGTACTTGAACAGGGCGAAGTACAGCAGCGGCGGAATCACGAGCAGGTACAGCTGCCAGTGGCGCCGGATGGACCTGCGCAGCCGACCAGGTCGGCGCCGTGACGCGTTCCGTCCGGCGGACGAGGATGCCGTCGCCGGCGCCTCCGCCTTCCGCACGCGCGCCGTGGGCGCTTCCACGTCGATCTGCACCACCGCTGACTCCTTGTCGATGAGCTGGGCCTATGGCGCGTACCACCGTCCCCCAAGGGCGGGATGCGTCGAGACCTCGTCGTCCGAAAAATCGATTGCCTGAATCCTAGTCATCGAATCAACAGGGATGCAACCCTGCCTAAATATTCAACCTGCCTCCTGATGGATGCCATTTCCGCGAGATATCGGACCGAACGATGTTGCGGCATCCACCGGTGCACCGTCTAAGGTGTCCTTGATCAGTAAAACGATTATCTGAGGTGAGGAAGTTGTCAGAGTTGTCATCCCCGATGCATCGGCTCGCGTTCGCCAGCCCGGCCGCTGAGTGGGTCGAAGCGCTGCCCATCGGCAACGGCCGTCTCGGCGCCATGGTCTACGGCCGCGAGGAGCACGAGCTGATCTGGCTCAGCGAGGGGTCCGTCTGGTCGGGGCCGGGTCGCCGTCCGGACCCGCACCCCGTCAGCGCCGAGACCGCCCGGGCAGCGATCTCGGCGTCGCGAGCGGCGATCGCCGCCGGTGACTATGTGGCGGCAGAGGACTCCCTGCGCCTGCTGCAGCACTCCTATCCTCAGTCGTTCCAGCCGCTGGCCCGGCTGCGCCGGACGATCGGCGCCCCGGCGCCTGAACCATCGCCACAGGGCGATGTCGTCCCCGAACGGGACGGCCCCGCGATGCTCGACGACGGCATCCAGCGCCCCGCCGGCTACGCGCGCGGGCTCGACCTGCGCGCAGCGGTCGCGTGGACTCGAGGCTCCGGCGTGGACCAGCGGACGTTCGTGAGCGATCCGCATCAGGTCCTCGTCATCGAGGTCTCCGCTTCGCAGCGCCCGGTGTCCTTCGTGCTCGACTCGCCTCTGCACCTCGAACATGCAGAGGCCGACGGGCCGGAAGCGTGGGCAGTGCTTCGGGCGCCCGATGACGTGGTCCCCGCCTACCAGCGCGTACCCGATCCCGTGCGATGGGCCGAGGAGCGCCGAGGGGTGCAGGCCGCCGTCGTCCTACGGGCCCTCGGCGGCTCGGTGCGCACCCGTTCGACGTCTGCCGGCCTCGCCGTCGAGGTCGACGGCGACACCACGCTGATCGTCGCGGTGCAGACCACCTTCACGGAGCTGGGGCGCGATCCCGAACCGGATGCCGCCGGTGCCGTGGCACGTGCCAGGGGGCTGTGCCAGACGGCCGCCGGAATCGGCGTCGGCCGACTCCACGATGAGCACGCGGCCGCGCACTTCGAGCTCTACGACAGAGCCGAGCTACGGCTCGGGAATTCCGACGCAGCCCGGGAGCGCGAGGCGATCGTGGCGGACACGGACGCGCTCGTCGACGCCGCCGCCAAGGGTTTCGCTGACGCTCCAGAGCTGGTCGCCCTCCTGTTCAACTACGGGCGCTACCTGCTGATCTCGAGCTCACGGGCCGGCGGGACCCCCGCGAACCTGCAGGGGCTGTGGAACCAGCAGATGCAGCCGCCGTGGAGTTCGAACTTCACGATGAACATCAACCTCGAGATGAACTACTGGTTGGCCGAGACCACCGGTCTGGCCGAGTGCGCAGAGCCCCTGTTCGACCTCGTCGCGGCGCTGTCCGAGCGCGGACGCGAACCTGCCGCACGCATCTACGGATCATCGGGCTGGGTGTCGCACCACGCGAGCGACATCTGGGCGTTCGCGGATCCGATGGGCGACGGAACACACGACCCGGCTTGGGCATTCTGGCCGTTCGCCGGCGTCTGGCTCAGTTCCCATCTGGTGGATCGGATCACCTTCACGCACGACGACGCTGCCGCACGCCGTTTCTGGCCCATGCTGACGGGCGCGGCACGGTTCGTCCTCGACTGGCTCGAGCCCCGCGCCGACGGCTCACTCGGCACCTCGCCGTCCACCTCACCGGAGAACCGGTTCGTGGCACCGGACGGAGCTGTCTCGTCCGTGGCGGCCGACTCCACGATGGACCTCGAGCTCTCCCGGAATCTGCTGCGTTCCCTGCTACGGGCCGCCGACGACTACGGACTGCGTTCGGAGTCCGAGGATCTGTGCGCGGAAGCGGAAGCCGCGTTGACCAGGCTTCCCGAGATCGGAATCGACAGCGACGGGCTGCTGCGGGAGTGGGCCCACCTCGACGAGATGCACGATCCGCATCATCGCCATATCGCTCATCTGGTCGGTCTGCATCCGACCAACGCGCCGCCGACACCCCGCACCGCGGAAGCGGCGAGCCGAAGCCTGGATGCCCGCGGTGATGAAGGCACCGGCTGGTCGCTCGCCTGGAAGATGGCGATGCGGGCACGACTGCACGAACCGCAGGCGGTGGGCCGTCTGCTGGACCTGCTCGTCCGCCGCAACATCGAGGTCGAACCCGCTCCCGGTGGCGGACGTTGGCGGGGCGGCCTTTACCGCAACCTGTTCTCTGCCCACCCGCCGTTCCAGATCGACGGCAACCTCGGCCTGGTGGCCTCACTCGTCGAGTGCCTCGTCCAGTCCCACGCCGGTTACCTCGAACTGCTCCCCGCGCTGCCATCCGGCCTGCGCGACGGTGAAGTTCGAGGCCTGCGTGCACGCGGCGGGCTCGTCGTGGATCTCCGCTGGAGCGCCGGCGCGCTGACAGAGGCCACGATCACGCCGCTGCCCGAGGGGGCAAAGAGCGTGCGGGTGGTGCACGGCTCCCGAGAGCGCGTCCTCGACCTCACCACCGGGCGACCCGCGCGCCTCACCTTCACCGGCATCTCTCAGGAGCACGCATCATGACCGCCCCGCAGCAAGGGTCTCTCCGTCCGCTGGACGGTTTCCTGGTTCTCGACTTCAGCCAGTTCCTCGCCGGCCCCGTGGCCGCTCTGCGCCTCGCTGATCTCGGCGCGCGGGTGATCAAGATCGAGCGCCCTGTGATCGGGGATATCGGCCGCGGGCTGGCGTTCGCCGGTGCACGAGCGGGCGCGGATACGGTCTCATTCCATGCCATGAACCGCGGCAAGCAGAGCGTAGCGGCCGACCTCAAGAATCCGGATGACCTGGCGTTCGTGCGTCGACTCGTCGAGCAGGCCGATGTGGTCGTGGAGAACTTCCGGCCCGGCGTGATGCGGCGGCTCGGGCTGGATTACGACACCGTCCGCGCCGCCAACCCCGGCGTGGTCTACGGTTCGATCACCGGCTATGGCGACGAAGGACCGTGGCGCGACCGCCCCGGCCAAGACCTGCTCGCGCAGTCGATCGCCGCTCTGCCGTGGCTGCAGGCGGATCCGGAGCCCCGCCCCGTCGGGATCGCCATCGCCGACCACCTCGCTTCCTGCCATCTCGCCCACGGCATCACGGCGCTGCTGCTGCGCCGGCTGCGGACTGGCATCGGCGGCCAGGTGCAGACCTCGCTCCTCGAGGCGATGCTCGACCTGCAGTTCGAGATGCTCTCGGTGCGACTCACGGAGCCGGACGCGGTCGACGCGCAGCGCCCGCGGGGACCGCACAGCGCGCACACGTTTCTCCCGGCGCCGTACGGCGTATATCCGACCGCCGACGGATACCTGTCGATCGCGATGAACCCCGTGCCACAGCTGGGCGCACTGCTGCAGATCCCTGAGCTCGTGGAGCTGACCGATCCCGCATCCTGGTGGGATCAGCGCGGTCGCATCGAGACACTGATCGCCGACCGCCTCCGGACGCGCAGCACGGCGAGCTGGCTCACGGTGCTCGATGCCGCCGACATCTGGTGCGCTCCATTGCACACCGTGGATGAACTTGTCGAGCACGACGGCTTCCGGGCGATCGACATGGTCCAGACGCTCGAACGCGAGGAGAGCGACGGGGCCCGCACCACAGTAACGACGACCCGGCTGCCCTTCCGTCTGGACGGTGAGCGGCTCTGGGGCACCGGCGCAGCGCCCGTGCTCGGCGCGGACACCGATCGGATCCGCGACGAACTGGCCCCGGCCAGGGAACCGGTCGGCGGGAGCGTATCGTGACCGTCCGCCTCCGAGGCATCACCTGGGACCATGAGCGCGGCCGGAACAGCATCGTGGCTGCCTCCCACGCCTACGCGGACGCCGGGCACGACGTCGAAGTCGAATGGGAAGCACGATCCCTGCAGGCATTCGCCGACCAGGACCTGGAATCCTTGACGCGGTCGTACGATCTGCTCGTCATCGATCACCCCCATATCCCCCACGCCGCGGACGCAGGGCTGCTCGCTCCCCTCCCGGACGCCGAGGGACCGGACGCATTCGTAGGGCGCTCCGATGAGAGCTATCACTGGCAGAACGCTCGGTACGCCCTCGCCATCGACGCCGCCGCGCAGGTCGCGGCGTACCGCCCCGACCTGCTCCCCGAGCCGCCGCGCACGTGGACCGAGGTCCTGGACCTGGCACGCGACGGTGGGGTGCGCTGGCCTGCGAAGCCGATCGATGCATTCGCGTCGATATTCACGCTCTCCTCGGGGCTGCAGGATGCCGACGCCGGTCGGACCGGCTTCGCTGAACCGACGGCGTTCGCGCAGGCATGGGACGTGCTCAGCCGTCTGCGCGATCTCGTACCCGCCGAGTGCCTCGACGAGAACCCCATCCAGACCGCCGACCGCCTGTCCGCGTCGAGCAGCTGGGCCTATGCCCCGCTGCTCTACGGGTACAGCAACTACGCGAGGACGGGCTTCCGCGAGCACGTGCTGCGCTGGACGGACATCCCTGAGATCGATGGGCAGCCCCGCGGATCGATGTTGGGCGGCGCAGGGCTGGCCGTCTCGGCCCGCACCGAGCACCGCGCGGAGGCTATCGCCTTTGTGACGTGGGCCGCCACGGGCGACGTGCAGAGGGGTGTGTATGCGCGCGCAGGCGGACAGCCCGGCCATGTCTCCGCCTGGACCGATGCCTCGCTCGACGAACTGACCGGCGGGTTCTTCGCCGCCACACGCCGCACGATGGATCTGGCCAGCCTGCGCCCGCAGCATCCGGCGTATATGACGGTGCAGAATGCCGCGTGCGAGCGGGTGCACCGTGGCCTGCTGAACCGCGACCCCGCGCCCGACCTGCTCGCGGATCTGGATCGGCTATTCGAATCGTTGGGAGCCGTGAATGCTGGTCGTTGATCGATACCTGGAGGACTACGTCCCCGGGGAGGTGCGACGCACGCTTGGGCGCACCATCACCGAAGCCGATGTCGTCTTGCACGCGGGGCAGACCGGCGACTTCTTCCCGCATCACATGGATGAGAACTGGTGCGTGAACGAAGCAGGGCTAGGCGGACGGATCGCTCATGGCACCCTGGTGATCGCGATCGCGGTCGGGATGACCGCCGGCGATGTGAATCCGCAAGCGATGAGCTACGGCTACGACCGGATCCGGTTCATCAAACCGGTCTTCCTCGGCGACACCATTACCGTGGAGGCGGAGATCGTCACGATCGCCGATCACCCGCGCCGCCCCGAACTCGGCCGGGTGGACGAGCAGGTGCGGGTCACCAACCAGCACGGCGACGTCGTCTTGTCGCTCGTGCATCTGTACGTCGTCAACAAGGCGGGGTGAACGCACGTGATCGACACGCATCTGCATGTGTGGGCCCGTGCTCGTTCGTCGTACGACTGGCTCGACGACGCGCCGGAGCCGCTGCGCGCCGATCACTTCTTGGAGCAGGGCCTCGCGGCGGTGGCCGCACACGGGTTCGATCGTGCGGTGCTCGTCCAGGCCGATGACACACTCGACGAGACGCAGTACTTGCTCGAGCTGACGGCTTCCGACCCTCGGGTTGCGGGTGCCGTCTGCTACCTGCCGCTGGAGGCGCCGGCGATCGTCGCAGATCAGCTGCCGAGACTGACGGCAGACCCCGGCTTCGTCGGCGTGCGCAATCTCACCCACGATCGCCCCGACCCGGATTGGATCCTCGGTGAGAACCAGCGCCGCAGCCTCGCCCACCTCGAAGCCTCCGGTGTACCGCTCGACTACGTCGCCGTGTCGCCTCGTCACCTTCAGAACCTGACCACGCTCGCGCGCCGGCATCCTGACCTGACCATCGTGCTCGACCACCTGGGCAAGCCGCCGGTCGGGTATTCCGCCGATCACGCCCGATGGACCGCTCAGATCGCAGAGGCCGCCGCCCTGCCGAACGTCGTCGCGAAGGTCTCCGGGATCTATCCGGCCGCTCCATGCGACGCGGATGCCTCCGACACGGCCGAGCAGCTGCGGGCGATCCTGGCGACCGCGCTCGCGTCCTTCGGACCGGATCGGCTGATGCTCGGCAGCGATTGGCCCATGGGCACCGTCGCCGGCGGGACGGATGCGGCGCTGAGCATGCTCATGGCCGCGGTGGATGCGCTCGAGCCCGATCAGTCGGCCGCGCTGCGTCAGCGGACGGCCATCCGCGTGTACGGACTGACACCGTGAAACGCCTGGAACACTCCCCTGACCCCGCCTACGCCGCCGGTCCGCCGAGCCATCCGCTGCCGATCGTCCTGATCGGTGCGGGCGGAATCGCCCGCGACGCGCACCTGCCGGCCTACCGGAAGGCCGGCCTGCCGGTCGCGGCTGTCGTGGACCTCGACTCTGATCGCGCCATCGATCTCGCCAGGGCCTTCGACGTGTCGAGCACCTATACGGACATCGCGTCTGCAGTCGCCGCCCACGGCACGGCAGCGGTGTACGACGTCGCCGTCATGCCGGATGCGTTCGCCTCGATCATCCACGGGCTGCCCGACGAAGCTGCCGTGCAGCTGCAGAAGCCATTGGGCTACACCCTTGCGCAGGCGCGCGACCTGATCGAGATCATCCGACGAAAGCGACTCACGGCTGCTGTGAACACTCAGCTGCGGTTCGCTCCGCAGGTTGCAGCGGCGCGCGCCCTGATCGCCGAGGGCGCCATCGGGGAGCTCGTCGATATCGAGGTCCTGGTGAGGGTCGAGACGCGTTGGGCGCTGTTTCCCAGCGTGTTCGGTCTCGAACGCATGGAGATGCCGATGCACTCGGTGCACTATGTCGACCTCGTGCGTTCTTTCGTGGGGGATCCGAGCGGTGTCAGCGCCGTGACGGTCGGGCATCCCGGGAAGCCGCTGGCCAGCACGCGAACCGGCTACCTGCTCCATTACGCCGACCGACCGTTGCGCGTCACCATCAGCACCAATCACGACCACACGTTCGGCCCGGAGCACCAGGCGTCTGCCGTCATCTGGCACGGCACGGACGGAGCCGTCCGTGCCCAACTGGGGCTGTTGCTCGACTATCCGCGTGGCGGACCTGACCGACTCGAACTCACCACCGGTGACGGCTGGCGGGATGTCGCGGTCGAGGGAAGCTGGTTCCCCGATGCCTTCGCCGGAACCATGGGCGCCCTTCAGCGATACGTCACCGGCGAGTCGAGCTCGCTGCCGACCTCCGCGGATGACGTGCTGCGCACGATGGCCGTGCTGGAAGCGGCGCACGAGGCGAGTCGTGCCGGCGGTCACCCGATCCCGGACTCCTGACGCCCGCGGGAACGCGTCATGCCGCCGGCGGCGCGGTCGATGCACGCAGGACCAGCTCCGGGGCGGGATCGTCGACGACTCCGCTGGTGGGGCGCGCGGGACTTCCGCCTGCCCCAGCCGCCTCGAGTCCCGCGAGCAGGAGGTCCACCGCGGCCGCTCCGAGATTCGCCATCGGCAGGCGGACGGTGGTCAGTGCGGGCGCGCACGTGATCGCCGGCCAGATGTCGTGAATCGCCACGACCGACAGGTCCTCCGGCACGCGCATGCCCATCTGAGCCGCCTCCGTCAGCACGCCGATCCCGGCGTTCACGTTGCCGACGACGACGGCGGTCGGCGCCGGCTGACGACCGAGCAGCAACCGCGCGGCATCCCCAGCCGATCTGTAGGTGTAGCCCAGGGCAGTCGTGTGCAGCGGCGCCAGTGACAGCCCGACTGCAGCGAGTGCATGCTCGATACCGGTTCGTCGTCGGTCGCTGGTGTCGGACGTCGGAACGCCGCCGACATAGCCGATGCGGGTGTGTCCGAGCTCGAGCAGGTGTCGAGCCGCCAGCGCACCCGCGGCGACATCGTCGATCGCGACGGTGGTCACGCCGTCGACGGGACCGGAATTGATCAGCACGGTCCGCTCTGGGTGCGAGAGCGCTCGCGCCACAAGGTCGAGGGGCGCCTCGTCCCCCTTCTGCAGCAGCACGCCATCGACCAGGCGCTCGTTCAGCAGCCGGGCGAACCCGTCGCTGCCGGGTTGCATCCGCGGACTCGACGCCAGCACAACCGAGTAGTCATGATCCAGCGCCCGCGACTCCACCCCGTTCACGAGATCCGTGAAGGTGGCGTTGGTGACATCCGGGACCACGAAAGCCAGCATGTGCGTACGCGAACGACGCAGAGAGCGCCCCGCGGAGTTCGGCGCGTATCGGAGCAGCTGCGCCGAGTCGAGGATCCGTTGCCGAGTCTCCGGACGGATCCTGACGGACGGATCGGAGTTCAGCACGCGCGAAACCACCGAAACCGAGACCCTGGCGTGGCCGGCGACATCCCGCAGAGTAACCATCCTCGGATGGTAACCGGAGGAATGCAGCTCGCGCAAACGATTCACCGCGATCAATCCCTTGTCGTAGTGCTCTGAGCGAACGAATCGGCGGCTCGCTCGTATAACGATTTTTCTGTCCGTCGGCGTGGACTACGCTCGTCAATCGTGGCGCATGATCTCCGACCCGACACCCAGCCCGACGCCTGGCGCGGGGCGGTGGGCTGGGAAGAGCGCGACGGAGCGATACGCGCATGGAGGCTCCTGCCAGAGCTCGTGAACAGGGCGTTCGCTCCCGATCTGATCACGAACGCGCGCCAATCTGTGGGAGTGCGGCTGGACATCGACACGGACGCTGAGAGCGTCACGCTCCATGGCGATCTGCTGCTCGACATCCCCCGCGACTCGCGCATCGATGTCCTGGTCGATGGCGAACTGCATCGCCGTATCGACCTCGTCTCGGGACCGTTCACCGTCGTGGTCCCCCTGCCCACCGGCGCGCACCGGGTTCAGGTGTGGTTGCCGCAGGTCGGCGAGACGTGGATCAGGTCGGTACAGCTGAGCGGTTCGACCGTCTCCGCCACGACTGCATCCACCCGATGGACGACCTACGGATCCTCGATCTCGCAGTGCAACGCTGCCAGTGGTCCGAGCGAGACGTGGCCGGCCCTCGTCGCACGTGCTCTCGACTGGGACCTGACCTGCCTCGGCTTCGGCGGCCAGTGCCATCTCGACCCGATATCGACCCGCACGATCGCGGCGGTGCCGGCCGACATCATCAGCCTGTGCCTGGGGATCAACGTGATGGGTGGCGCTTCGATGTCACCGCGCACCTTCGCCCCACAGGTCGCAGGGCTGATCGACCAGGTCCGCGCAGCGCACCCGTCGGCCCCGATCGCCGTGATCACTCCGATCGTGGCGCCGGGACTGGAGAACACCCCGAACGCCGTTGGCACCACGCTGGCGGGGATGCGGGACGCCATAGCAGAGGTGGTCGCCGGCACGGCCGACGACCTCCTGCACCTCATCGACGGCCCCGGCATTCTCGGCTTCGACGAGACTCACCTGCTGTCAGACGGCGTCCATCCCGATGCCGCAGGCTATCGGCTGATGGGCGAGCGCCTGACGGCCGCGCTCAGGCGGCTGCAGAGGTAGAAGCGAAAGACGATCTGGACCGACGCATTCAGGCCGCGATGACTGTCCGACTCGCGACGGGAATCAGCTCTCGTCGAACGACGCGGCGAGGCGCTCGACCCCGAGCCGCGGGCTGGTGAGCACCGGAACGTCGACCGAGACGGCCTCGGCGGCAGTCGCCATGGATGCCTGGGCCAGCACGACGACGTCGACCTCGGCCGCCCCCCGCTCGATCGCGGCCGCGACGAGCCGGTCGTGCGTGGCTCGGTCGCCCCCGGCGACTGCTGCGAACGCACCCTCGATGACTTCGCTCGTGAACTCCGGCTCCACACCGGCCAGCGCGGCGCGCTCCTCCAGGAGCCGCAGCGTCGGTCCGCACGTCGTCGGCAGCGTCGCGAGGACGCGCACGCGGCGTCCCGCCTGCACCGCGGCATCCGCCATCGCCTCGTCGACACGCAGCACCGGCACCCCGGCGGCAGCCGCGGCAGGCGCGGCGAGCTCCGAGATCGAGGAGCACGTGAACATGACGGCATCCGCTCCCCCGGCCGCAGCCGCGCGCACGAGGTCGTCGACGCGGGCAGGCACCGAGCCCGCGCGCTCCTGGTCGCCGAGGTCGGCGACGATGCGGTCGTCGAGGTAATTCACGATCGTCGCATCCGGTAGGAGCTCGGCGGCGAGCGCCCCGAACGGAGCGATGTTGACGGCTCCGGTGTGCAGGAACGCGATGCGGGGTGCGGACGAGGTCATGCGAACAAGCCTTCCAGCTTCTCAGCCCTTGAGGGCGCCGCCGGCCATGCCGGCCATGATCTTCTTGTTGAGCGTGAGGAACAGGATCAGCAGCACGACGATGTTGATGCTCACGGCGGCGAAGAGCGGGCCGTACTGCGTCGAGCCGTACTCGTCGCTCAGGCTCAGCAGGCCCACCTGGATGGTCGCCAGGTCGGGCCGCGTCGTGAAGGTCAGCGCGATGAGCAGGTCGTTCCACACGCTGAAGAACTGCACCAGGGCGACCGTGATGATCGAGTTCTTCATCATCGGGATGCCGATCACGAAGAACGATCGCAGCGGCCCGGACCCGTCGACGGTCGCCGCCTCGAAGATCTCCCGCGGCACCGATCGGAAGTAGGTGGCCATCAGGAACGTCGTCAGGGGCAGGCCCATGACGGTGTACGTGATGATGAGCGGCCACAGCGTGTCGGTGATGCCGATGCGGAAGTAGGTGATGAAGAGCGGCACGAGGATCATCTGGCCGGGCACCATGATGCCGGCGAGGATGTAGAGCAGGACCCCGTTGCGGCCCCTCCAGATCATCACCTCGAGGGCGTAGCCCGCGGCAACGCCGATGAAGACGATGAGCAGCACCGACGGGATCGTCACCAGCACGCTGTTGAGCCAGTTGCGCGCGACGTTGCCGTTCGTGAGCGCGGTGACGTAATTGTCGAAGTTCCACGTCTCGGGAAGCGACAGGGCGGGGTTGGAGAGGAACTCGGACTGCGTCTTGAACGAGCCCAGCACCATCCAGACCTGCGGATACAGCACCACGACCATGAGGATCGCGACGAGGATCCACACCGGGAGCCGGCGCAGGGCCTTCGTGAGCCCGCGCCGCGTGCGGCCGGGGCCCGTCCTGCGGACGGTGGGTGTGGCGACCGTAAACGCGGTGTCAGTGTGCGTCAGAGTCATTTCAGACCTCCGCCTTGCGGCGCGACGATCGGAAGATCGCGAGGGTGAACACGAGGCAGAGCGCCGTGAGGATCACGGCGATGGTGGAGCCGTAGCCGTACTCGGCGTACTCGAACGCCGTGCGGTACATGTACAGCGTCATCGGCGCGGTCGAAGTGCCGGGCCCGCCGCCGTTGAGGGCGAGCAGGCTGTCGAAGACCTTGAGGGTGGCATTGAGGCTGAAGATGATCGACGACAGCAGGATGGGCAGCGACAGCGGCACCACGATGTGACGGACGAGCTTGAACCCATTGGCTCCGTCGAGTCGGGCCGACTCGATGACCTCTTCGGGGATGTCGAGCAGGCCGGCGTAGAGAAGCACGGCGTAGAAGCCCATCGAGCTCCACAGCGTCATGGCGATCGCCGTGGTCATCGTGCCGACGGTCGACGCCAGCACCTCGACGCTCTCACCGCCGAAGAAGTTGATGATGTCGTTGATCGGGCCCTGGTTGTCGCCGACGGCCACGAAGCTGCGGAACAGCATGGCCACAGCCACGGTCGGCAGCACGGTCGGGAAGAACACGAGCGTCCGCACCAGAGTCGAGCCCTTGCGAAGGACGAAGACGTAGAGGAGGGCCAGACCGTAGCCCAAGGCGACCTGCAGAGCGGTGGCGACGATCGCGAAGAAGACACTCACCCACATCGATTGGAGAGCGGCCGGGTCCGTGAAGAAGGTGGTGAAGTTCTGCAACCCCACCCAGTCGAAGCCGCGGAGGGAGTTGCCCTCGAAGAACGAGAGGCCGAGGGACCAGCCCACCGGCACGACCTTGAGGAGGGTGTACAGCAAGAGCGCCGGTGCCAGCAGGATGAAGATCGTCTTCCGATCTCCGAAGATCGAGTTCATCTGCGAACTGCTTTCTGTCGTGAACCGGCTCCCCGAGCGACCGCCCGGGGAGCCGGTGCGGGGTCTCAGCCGTTGGCGTCGATGCTCGCCTGCAGCTGGGCCATGTAATCCTCGGCGGTCAACTGGCCGGTGGTGAGCAGTGTCACGTTGGTCGACGCCAGCGAGTTGCTCTTCGAGTCCATCAGGGCCTCGAACCACAGTACGGTCTCGTCGATGCCCGCGATCCGCTCCTGGATCTCGGCGGTGTTCTCCGAGATGTCGGTGACATCGCCGTTGACCTTGAAGCCCGAGATGACGCCGGCATCCTGCAGCGCCTGCTGGCCGTAGTTCTCGGCGATGCAGCTCACCCAGTCGACGACCTTCGGACCGAACTGCTCGGCGTTGATGATCATCGGGGCGCCCGCGTTCGCCGCATACTGGTCGATCGAGCCGTTGCCGCCGTCGACCTCGGGGAACGGCATGAAGCCGACGTTCTCGCCGCCGATCTCGTTGCGCTCGGGGTCGTTGATCGCGCTCAGCAGCCACGAGCCGTCGTACGTCATCGCGGCCTGGCCGGTGAGGAACATGTTGGACGAGGTGTCGCCGTCGCGGGTCGAGAAGCCCTCGCCGAAGTAGCCGGCCTCGGCGAAGTCGGCGAGCGCCTGCGCGCCGGCGACGTACTCGGGGTCGGTGAGCTTCGCCTCGCCGTCGCGGATGGCGGCCATGGCGTCGGGACCGACGTTGCGGAAGATGTACATGCCCATGATGCGGGTGAGCGGCCAGCCGTTGGCGCCGGCCTCGGTCATCGGGACGACGTCGGCGCCGGCGAGGGTGTCGGCCGCCTCGACGAGCTCATCCCAGGTCTGGGGCTCTTCGATGCCGTTGTCGGCGAGGATGTCCTTGTTGTAGAAGATGCCCTCGATGTTGTACTGGTAGGGCATCGAGTACACACCGCCGTAGACCTGCTCGACGGTGGAGGCCGCGGCCGGCAGCACGTTGTCCCACGTGCCGGCGTCTTCGAGGGCGGCCTTCAGGTCACCGACGAGGCCGGCCGCGTTGAGGTCGCCATCGGGACGGATGAGCGCCGTGCCCGCGATCGTGTGGGTCGGCAGCGCGCCCTGGCTGGCCAGCAGCGTGACCTTCTGCACGGTGTCGGCCTGCGCCACCTTCTGGTGCTCCAGCGGCAGCGCCTCGTTCTCGGCCTCGCAGGCGCCCTCGGAGAGCGCGGTGAGCTGCTCCTCGAGAACGGGGTTCTCGTTCGCCGTCATCACGGTGAACGTCTCGGGGTCGGTCCCGCCGGCGCCGGCGCCGCCCTCCGAGGATCCGTTGTCGGTTCCGGTGTCTCCTCCGGCGCAGGCGGCCAGCGGCAGCACCGCGGCGAGTGCGATGCCGAGCGCCGCGATGCGGCGACGGTTGCTGCGTGTGTTCATAGCGTCCTCCTTGACGACGACCATGCGGGTGAAAGGTACGAGCACGACAGTAGGCACGATTTCGATGTGTGTCAACAGTCAGTACTGAAATTCTATTCACTTTGAGACGATTCAAGGGTTAGACTGCATTTCCATGCAGCGTTGCGAGAATTTTCAGGCCTGCCTAATGTGACCTGCACGGAACCTGGCTTGCCGCGATGCAGCAGCGAGCACGAGACTGAACGCCACTCGGAAGGAACAGCCATGACCGCCACCACCGCGACCCGGGCTCACGCCCGGCTGCGACCCCTCGGCGCCGCAAGCGCGCGCTGGGCGAGCGGCTTCTGGGGAGACATCCACGATCGCACGCGCGACGTGACGATCCCCCAGATCTGGTCCTCCCTGAGTGACCCCGCGGTCAGCGCCGGGCTCACGAACTTCCGCATCGCCGCAGGCCTCGACAGCGGCGAGCACGCCGGCCCGCCGTTCATGGACGGCGACTTCTACAAGTGGCTCGAGGCCGCCATCGCCCGCCTCGAGACCGATCCGGACCCTGAGCTCGCGGGCCGCATCGAACAGATCGCGCAGCTGATCGCCTCGGTGCAGCGCGACGACGGGTACCTGCACACGCCGACGATCATCTCGAGCCGCAACCACGAAGACGCGATCGCGCTCGCCGACCGCTTCAACTTCGAGACGTACAACCTCGGTCACCTCATCACCGCCGGCGTGCGCCACTACGAGGTGACCGGGTCGACCACTCTGCTGGATGCCGCGCGCAAGGCCGCCGGCTTCCTCGAGGACCTCGCGACGAACAAGCCGCTCGAACTCGCCCGCAGCGCCATCTGCCCGTCGCATTACATGGCCGTCATCGACCTCTACCGTGCGACCGGCGACGAGCAGTACCTGCGCCTGTCGGAGGCCTTCATCCGGGTGCGCGACGACTTCGAGGGCGGCGACGACAACCAGGACCGCCTTCCGGTGCGCGAGCAGACCGTCGTCGCAGGGCACGCCGTGCGCGCCAACTACCTGTACGCCGGTCTCGCCGACCTCATCGCCGAGAACGGCGACCAGGAGCTCGAGGCGGTGCTCGAGCGGCTGTGGCACGACGTCGTCGACACCAAGCTCTACATCACAGGCGGCGCGGGAGCGCTGTACGACGGAGCGTCGCCCGACGGCTCGCCGTGGCAGGACCAGATCAGCCGCGTGCACCAGGCCTACGGCCGCTCGTACCAGTTGCCGCACACCACCGCGCACAACGAGTCGTGCGCGAACATCGGCCTCATCCTGTGGAGCGAGCGGATGCTGTCGCTCACGGGCGACGCCAAGTACGCCGACGTCATCGAGCAGGTGGCCTTCAACAGCCTGCTCTCGAGCATCAGCCTCGCCGGCACGGAGTACTTCTACACCAACCCGCTGCGCCAGGTGCGCGAGCTTCCCTTCCCGCTCCGCCGCCCGGGCGATACGGCCCTCCACCCGACACCGCCGCCCCCGCCGTCCGACGAGCGGCTGCGCGAGCCGTACCTCAGCTGCTTCTGCTGCCCGCCGAACATCGCGCGCACCCTGGCACGGTTCCACGAGCGTGCGGCATCCGTCGGCGAGGAAGGACTGTACGTCCACCTGTACGGCGGCAGTGCCCTCGACGTCACCACCGAGGACGGTGGCCGGCTCGCCCTGCGCGAGGACGGCGACTATCCCTGGAGCGAGAGGATCGCCTTCACCGTGACGGATGCCGCGGGCCGCGGCATCCCGCTCCATCTGCGCATCCCCGGCTGGTCGTCGGGCGCGACCCTCACGGTCAACGGCGAGCCGGTGACGGTGAGCGAGCCCGGCACATACACGCGCATCGAGCGCGAGTGGCAGCAGGGCGACCTCATCGAGCTGACGCTGCCGATGCCGGCCCGGGTGCTCCGCGCCCACCGCCTCGCCGAAGAGGCCACCAACCAGGTCGCAGTGCGCCGCGGACCCGTCGTCTACTGCGTCGAGAGCGCCGATCTGCCCGACGGCGTCGTGCTCGAGCAGGTCGCGCTGCGCCGCGGCGCAGCGCTCACGCCGGCCGAGACGGAGATCGCCGGTCACCGCGTCGTCGCCCTCGAGACCGAGGCGGTCGTGCTGCCGGGCACCGCCGAGACCGCGCTCTACGACGACGTCGCCGACGCCGATCTCGCCACCGCGCATGTACGGCTCGTCCCCTACTTCGCGTGGGGCAACCGCGGCGCCGGCGAGATGTCGGTCTGGCTCCCCCTGGTGTGGTGACGCGCATGTCTGTTCAGCACGTCACAGCGACCTACGTCATCGAGACCTCCCTGCCGCTGCAGCACGCCGCCGAGGTGCTTGCCGGCGAGCAGTCCACCGGCACCTTCGTGCGCGTCGAGCGCGAGTCCGACGATCTGCGTGCGCGGTTCGCCGCCCAGGTCGAATCGATCGACGAGCTCCCCCTCACCAGCGCCTCGCCCCTGCCCGGATCCGTCGGCGATCCCGCGCTCCGCCGCCGCGCCCGGCTGCGGCTGCGGTTCCCGCTCGACAACTTCGGCCCCTCCCTGCCGAACCTCATGGCGGCGGTCGCGGGCAATCTGTTCGAGATCAAAGAGCTGTCTGCCATCCGCCTCATGGACCTCGAGCTGCCGCCGGCGTTCGCCGAGCGCTACCCCGGTCCGGCGTTCGGCGTCGAGGGCACGCGACGGCTAATGAGTCGGCCCGAGGGCGCGATGATCGGCACGATCGTCAAACCCAGCATCGGGCTCTCGCCGGACGAGCTCGCCGAGGTGGTGTCGCAGCTCGCCGAAGCAGGCATCGACTTCATCAAGGACGACGAGCTGCAGGGCAACGGCCCGAGCGCACCGCTCGCGGCCCGCGTCGCCGCGGTCATGCCCGTCCTCGAGAGCTATGCCGATCGCACCGGCCGCAAGCCCATGTACGCGTTCAACATCACCGACGACATCGGACGGCTCGAGGCGAACCACGACCTCGTCGTCGGCGCGGGGGGCACGTGCGTGATGGCCTGCGTGAACCTGATCGGCCTGCCGGGTCTGGAGTTCCTCCGGCGCCACAGCGACGTGCCGATCCACGGTCATCGCGCCATGTTCGGCTCGTTCGGACGCTCCGAGCAGGTGGGGATAGGGTTCCGTGCGTGGCAGAAGCTCGCGCGCCTCGCCGGCGCCGATCACCTGCACACGAACGGCATCAGCAACAAGTTCTACGAGACGGACGACCAGGTGCTCGACTCCATCGCCGCGGTGCGCGAGCCGCTCCTCGGCCTCACGCCGACGCTTCCGGTGCTGTCGTCGGGACAGTGGGGCGGCCTCGCCCACGCCACCTACGCCGCGGTCGGCACCACCGACCTGCTCGTGCTCGCCGGTGGCGGCATCCACGGCCATCCGGACGGTGCGACCGCCGGGGTGGCGAGCATGCGCGAGGCGTGGGCATCGGCCGCGCGCGGCGAGAGCGCGGACCACGCGTTCGAGAACTCGTCCGCCCTCCGCCGCGCGGCGGAACTGTTCGGCCCCGTCCGTGTCTAGGGCCCGCGTCGCCTTCTACGGCGACGACTTCACCGGCAGCGTCGACGCGCTCCTGCAGTTCGCACGGCGCGGCTGGACCGGGCGCCTCTTCACGGGACTGCCGGATGCCGCCACCCTGCGTCGAGCGGCGGACGAGGTCGATGTGGTCGGGGTGGCCGGGATCTCGCGGTCCCTCGCGCCGGCGGACATGGACGACGAGCTTCGACCGGTGTTCGCCGCCTTCGCGGACCTCGAGCCCCAACTCGTTCAGTACAAAGCCTGCTCGACCGCGGATTCCGCACCGCACGTCGGCAGCCTGGGCCGGGTCGTCGAGCTCGCCCGCGAGGTCTTCGGCGGCCGCGCCGTACCGATGCTCTTCGCCCAGCCGGACTTCGGCCGCTACACGCTCTTCGGCCAGCACTTCGCCGCCGAGCGAGGCACGGTGTACCGGCTCGACCGGCAGCCGACGATGTCGCGGCATCCCTCGACCCCGATGACCGAGGCAGATCTCGCCGTGCACGTCGGCCACCAGACGGCGCTTCCGATCGGCTCGGTGCCGCTCGTCGAGTTCGACGACCTCGCGGCGCGGCTTCAGGACGCGGCGGAAGCCGGCCTAGTACTCGACGCCCTCACCGACGAGCATCTCCTCACGATCGGCGAGGCGCTGGGCGCGTTGCCCGCGCCGGTGTTCGCGATCGGCTCGGGCGGACTCTCGCACGGCGTCGCCGCCGCAGCGCCGGGCGAAGCACCGGCCGTGCCCACCTCCACCGCGGCGCGCGGTCCGGTGCTCGTCGTGTCGGGCAGCCGCTCCGCGCA
Source organism: Microbacterium sp. B35-04 (assembly GCF_010634885.1). Taxonomy (NCBI): domain Bacteria; kingdom Bacillati; phylum Actinomycetota; class Actinomycetes; order Micrococcales; family Microbacteriaceae; genus Microbacterium; species Microbacterium sp. B35-04. The sequence continues at coordinate 100,937 of NZ_MWLP01000008.1, forward strand.
GACGCGTCGGCAGGCGGATGCCGCGGCCGCCGCGGGCTGGCTGGTCCAGCCTCTCCCCCTCCGTGCCTCCGAACGAGACGTCGCGACCGCCGAGGTCGTCCGCGTGCTGCTCTCGGGTCGGGGTGTCGTGCTGACCTCCGACGACATCGACGCCGCGACAGCAGGCGACCGGCCGGTGCTGGAGGCGATCGCGGAGGCCGCGGCATCCGTCATCTCCACTGTCGCGCGCCACGGCGCATCACGGCGAGTGATCGTGTGCGGCGGCGACACGTCGAGCCGTGTCACCCGGCTGCTCGGGGTCGAGTCGCTGTCGATCGCCGCGAATCCGTGGGGCAACGTCGTGCTGCTGCGCGCCCAGTCGGGCGACCCCGCGATCGACGGGCTGGAACTGCTCCTCAAAGGCGGTCAGGTCGGCTCGGACACCCTCTTCACCGACATCGCCGCCCCCTGACGTCGACCTGCTGGGCGAGGGAGTTCGGCGCGCCCGCGGTCAGCCCGTCGCGAAATCGCGGCCGGTCTGCGATGCTGTCTCCCACCGGACATTGGACGCCGTCGTGAAGCCATCACCAGGGGTTTCTCCACAGACCGCGAGCCTGCCGCCGTACAGGCGCACACTCGCGGGGGTCGTCGGCGGCCTCGTCGGCCTCGTGGCGCTCAGCATGATCGCCGGATTGCTGATCGTCGCTCCTCTGGCCCCGGTCATCGCGATCTCCGGGCATGCGGCGAGTAGTGCCGTCTCGCTGTTCGACGGCATGCCCAGCTACCTGGCGATCGACCGCCTCATGCTGCCCACGACGATCTACGCGCGCGATCCGGCTACCGGACAAGACGTCGAGCTGACGTCGTTCTACGACCAGAACCGCGTTCCCGTGGCGTTCGACCAGGTCGCGCCTGTGATGTACGACGCGATCCTGGCGTCTGAAGATCCTCGCTACTACCAGCATGGCGGTGTCGACATCGTCGGCACGACTCGCGCCCTGATCCGGAACGCGCAGGGCGGCGCCGTCCAGGGCGGCTCCTCGATCAGTCAGCAGTACGTCAAGAACGTGCTGGTGCAGCGGTGCGAGCGTGATGCCGTCAAGACCGACACGCAGACACGTGACGAGGTGCTGCGGGCCTGCTGGCTCGACGCGACGCAGGCGCGCGGTGCGGAGGGGTACGAGCGCAAGCTTCAGGAGATCCGCTACGCCGTCCAGGTCGAGAAGGAGTACTCCAAGAACGACATCCTGCTGGGCTACCTGAACATCGCGAATTTCGGCGGCACGACCTACGGCATCGAAGCCGCGGCCCGCTACTACTTCAGCACGACGGCGGCGAACCTGACCCTGGTACAGGCGGCGACACTCGCCGGCATCGTGCAGAATCCCAACACGTTCCGCATCGACCGGCCCGGCGGGTCCATCTTCGGCGTGGACGGGAGCACCTACAACAAGGTGGCCGACGGGACGATCGACGATGTGACACCCGGAACTCTCGCGGGGTTGGATACGCTCCTCGCCGAGGGCACGATCACGCCGGAGCAGCACCTCGCCGCCGGTGATGCGTACAGTGCGACCAAGGGGCGCCAGCTCTACGTCCTCGACCGGATGCGCGAGGACGGCCGCATCACCGCCGACCAGTATGTCGCGGCCGCGGTGGAGCCCATCGCGCCGGCGCTGCAGCCCGCGCATGTCGGGTGCGTGGCGACCTCCGCACCCTTCTTCTGCCAGTACGTGGTGAACACCGTGCGCTCGGATCCGGACTACGCGAGTGCCTTCGGCGCGACAGCGCAGGAGCGCCAGAAGTCGCTCACGCGCGAGGGTCTGCACATCTACACGACGCTGGACTGGCGGCTGCAGAACGCGTCGCAGGAGGCGATGCGGCGGTACGCGCCCGAGACCGTGCCGGGCATGGACTTCGGGTCGGCTGCGGTCAGCATCGAAGCCGGCACCGGGCGCATCCTGGCGATCAGCCAGAACAACCGGTTCACCGAGGACGCAGACCTCTCGGCCAACGACCCGGCCTACACCTCGCTGGTCTACGCGGGCGACCTGGTGCACGGCGTCTCCACGGGATTCGAGACCGGATCGACGTTCAAGCTCTTCACCCTGGTCGACTGGCTCGAGAGGGGCCACACCCTGTTCGAGAGCGTCAACGGCAGCCTCCGGGCCATCCCCCGCCTTCAGGATCGCTGCGAAGGAACATGGATCAACCGCGAGAACCACGTCGTGCGCAACTTCGGCAACGTCCCCGGCTACACCGGGACGCCGATGCAGTTCACGGCGCAGTCGCTGAACAGCGGCTTCCTCGGTATGGCGGAGAAGCTCGACCTCTGCGACATCGAGGACGTCGCGGCCCGCATGGGCGTGACCCGCGGCGACGGCCTGCCGGTGGACCTCGAGGGTTCCGCCTCGATCATCGGGACGAACAACATCGCACCGGTCGCCATGGCTGGGGCGTTCGCCACCGTCGCGAACAACGGCGTCTACTGCGTTCCGCGGGTGATCGAGCGCGTGGTCAACGCCGACGGCGTCGAGCTTCCCGTGCCCGGTAACCGATGCTCGCAGAACATCAGCCCCGAGGTGGCTGCGGCGACGGCGTTCGCGCTGCAGGGCGTCATGGTGCCCGGCGGCACAGGATCGGGAGGCAACCCGAACGACGGCACGCCGATGCTCGGCAAGACCGGCACCCACGAGCAGATCCAGACCTGGCTGGTCGAGTCCAGCACCCGGGTGACGACCGCGGTATGGGCGGGCAACGCCGACGGAAAGGCCGACGTCTTCCGTGCCGCGCACAACGGTCGCATCCTGTCGACGATCCGTCTCCCGATGGCCCGCGACATCCAGAGCGTCGCCAACCAGCTCTACCCCGGCGGCCCGTTCGCCGCGGCCCCCGGCGAGCTGCTGCGGCGCGCGCCCGCGCCGGTCCGCAGCCCCGAGCCGAACGACGGCTGATAGACGTTCACCGCGATTCGAGCCGCACGCTCCACGCGGTGCGCTCGCGCGCAATCCGGTACCGCTCGGGAAGAGCCGGACCGACGGATGCCGAACCCAGCCCCTGCTGCGCGTGATCGATGTTGAGCCACACGCGCCCCGCGTCGACCAGCTGGTGCGGCTTGGCCGCACCGTCGAGATCGTGAGAGGTCCAGCGGCGGGCGGTGAAGTCGAAGTGCGGACGCCCCTCGACCCGCAGCGACGGGATGCCGGGGCCCGCCACCTCGAGCCGGCGCGTCTGCACATGGTTGCCGTTCTCCTGCGGCACCGGATAGGGCACCTGCAGGTCGTCGATCGAGCGTTCGAACCGCCCCACGCGCGATCCCTCGTAGGAGTCGGCGTACGTCTCGCCTGGCCCTCGGCCGAACCACGTGACGCGCTCAGCAGCACCCGGCAGCCCGAAGAGAAGGCCCAGTCGCGGCACCCGGATGTCGCGGTGCATGTACGGCGTATCAGCCCACGGCCCGACGAAGTCGACCTCGACGTCGAGCAGGAGTCCGTCGCCGTCCGGGGTCCATGTCATCGTCCAGTCAACCCCATGCGGGTGCGTCCGCGGCGCCGTCCGCCCCGTCACCCGCAGCCGCCCATCGCCCGCGGCGACTGCGTCCACCCGATGCAGCAGCCGGTGCAGCATCGTCTTGCGCCACACCGCCGCGACGTTGTTGAGGTCGCCCTGCCCTTGGTCGTTCTCCGTGGGTGCGCGGTACAGGTCGAGCACGGGGCCGTCGATCTCGAGGTCGCCGAGCCGCACCAGACGACCGGTCTCAGCGTCGAATCGTCCCGCTCCGAGTGGGATGGCGGAGCCGCGATCCGCGGCAGCTGTGCCGTCATCCTCGCTGCGCCGCTCATCGGCAGCGCGCACACCACCCGGGGGCCCGGCAACGACCGTTGCGGGGGTCTCCCGCGGTGACGGCAGCTCGCCGCCCAGAGGCGCGGGCGCCGTCCCGCCCGCAACCGCAGCAGACGCGAAGCGCTGGGCCCAGGCGATCACGTGACCCGCCGGAGCCCAGAGCGCCTCGGCAGCGAGAGCGGCCTCGACAGTGAGCACGATCTCGCCGGCTCCGGACGCGTCGGGGTCGGCGAGAGCGGCGGTCGCGGCATCCGGAATCTCCACGCCCAGCGCTTCGCCCGACGCCACCGTCTGCGCCGGCAGCACTCCGCTCGCGACGGTCTCGCCCGCGGCCTCGACGGACCAGCGGAAGACGAGATCGGATGTGTCTGCACAATGTCGGTTGTTCGTGATGTACACCCGGCGATCGTCGAACTTCATCGACACCGGCTCGTGCGCCTTGGCCAGCTCGACCAGGCCCGGAGTCGGCGTCCGGTCGCTGAACACGAGGCCGTGCAGGCTGAAACGACCGCCCCGCGGCTCGTACTCGACGTCGTCGCCGTGCATCACGAACGGCACGCCGTCGGCGGTCACCGCGTGGAAGCCGTGATCGATCCACTCCCAGACGAACGCACCGCACAGCCGCTGGTGCCCGTTGATGATGCGCCAGTAGTCCTGCAACGAGCCGGGGCCGTTGCCCATCGCGTGGGCGTACTCGACGAGAAGGAACGGCAGCCCCCGCCGACGCTCCTCGTCGGCCTCGGTGACGCCATCGGGCAGCGGCGCCATCGCATCCCCCTCGCCGAACACCATGCCGTGCATGCTGAGCCGCCCGCCGCGCGGCTCCTCTCGCCGGCCGATCTGCTCGAGCAGCTCGAGCGACGGGTACATCAGCGAATAGAAGTCGGAGTCGCGATAGCTCGGGTCGCGCTCGTACAGCACCGCCCTCGAGGGGTCGCGCTCATCGAGCCACCGCCGCATGTCGCCGAAGCCGTCGCCGGTCATGCTCTCGTTCGCCAGCGACCACACGACGACGCTCGGGCGGTTCTTGTCGCGCTCCACGGTGCGCCGCAGTCGGTCCATGAGGGCTTCGCGCCACTCGGGCAGGGCCGGCGGATTGTGCGCCCATCCCTCGTAGATGAAGCCGTGGGTCTCGAGGTCGACTTCGACCACGACCCACAGGCCGTACTCGTCGCAGAGCCTGAGGAATTCCGGATGCGGCGGGTAGTGGCTCGTGCGCACGGCGTCGATGTTCGCGCGCTTCATCATCACGATGTCCTGGATCATCGTGTCGCGGTCGAGCGCACGGCCGGTGTCGGGGTGATGCTCGTGCCGGTTGACTCCGCGGAACGTCACAGGGCGACCGTTGACGGTGAACACTCCGTCGACGATCTCGACGCGGCGGAACCCGACGGCGAGTTCGATGGTCTCGCCGCTCGAGCGCAGGGTGCCCCGGTACAGGCGCGGGCGGTCAGCGCTCCACGGCTCGACGTCGACCGTCGCGGTCTCTCCGGCGGACATGCGGATGCCGAGCTCGGGGATCTCGACGACGGCATCGGTGGAGGCATCCACCCGCAGCGTGCCGACGCCCGTCGCGGCGTCGTAATCGGCGTGCACGAAGTGGTCGTCGATCGCGCCGGCCGGACGCGAGAGCAGCTCGACATCGCGGAAGATGCCGGGGAGCCACCACATGTCCTGGTCTTCGAGGTAGGTGCCCGCCGACCAGCGGTGGACCCTCACGCACAGCACGTTGCGGCCGGCGCGCACCGGTGCGTCGAACTCGAACGGCAGGCGGCTGCCCGTCGACCAGCCGAGCTCCTCGCCGTTGAGCCATACCTTGGCGCAGGAGTCGACGCCTTGGAATCTCAGCACCGCAGGCCCGAAGTCGGCCGCGACGTCGAAGACGAGCCGATAGTCGCCGGTCGGGTTCTCGGTCGAGACCCGCGGCGGATCCAGCGGGATCGGGTACGCGGTGTTCGTGTAGAGCGGGCCCTCCTCGGTGCCGAGCATGCGGCGGGCGGCACCCCCGGCGAGCGGCGTGAACTCCTCGAGCACCCAGTGCGACGGCACCGGCATCGCATCCCACGTGGAGTCGTCGAACTCGGCGGAGAGGAAGGCGACGCCTGTGCCGGCGGCCGTCGGCCAGAGCCGGAAGCGCCACTGCCCGTTGAGGCTCAGCACCGCGGCATCGCCGGTCGCGTCGGCGCGGGGCATCCGTCTGCCCGCTCCCGGGGTCGTGCTCTCCCAGTACGGACGGTCCGGTGTGGAAGCCTCGGCTGATTCCGGCCCGCTGGAGAAGGCGGTCGTCGATCGGCTAGTCTGCATGTCCATAGGAGCTTGCATATCCATTCTCTCTTGAATGCGATTGCAGTCTAGCTCAGCGAGGAGTCCCCATGCGAAGGAACGCCGGTGCCTCGGCCACGCCCGCGGCCACGCCCGCCGCCGCGACGCTGTCCCCGGCCCACGTACCCGACGCCATCGCCCGCACCGTGGCCGAGGCGTCACGTCTCAAGACGCGCGCCATCGACCGTGTCGCGTACGCGAGCGACGCCTCGCACTTCCTCCTCACCCCGCAGGCTGTGCTGGTCGCCGCCGACGCGGCGGAGGTGGGCCGCGTCATGCGCGCGGCGAGCGCCGGCGCGACCCCGCTCACGTTCCGCTCCGGCGGCACGAGCCTGTCGGGTCAAGCATCCACCGACGGGCTGCTCGTGGACGTGCGCCAGCGGTTCCGGCACATCGACGTGCTCGACGGCGGCCGTCGGGTGCGCGTGCAGCCGGGTGCGACCGTTCGCCAGGTGAACGCCCGCCTCGCTCGGCACGGCTATCGGCTCGGACCCGACCCGGCCAGCGAGCTCGCCTGCACCATCGGCGGCGTCGTCAACAACAACTCCAGCGGCATGGCATGCGGCATCACCGAGAACACCTACCGCACCCTCGAGTCGCTCGTGTTCGTCCTGCCCTCGGGCACGGTCGTCGACTCGGGCGCACCCGACGCCGACGCGGCGCTCCGTGCCGCCGAACCCGACCTCGTAGACCGCCTCGTGCGGCTGCGCGAGCGCGTCGTCTCCGATCCGCGGTCGGTCGACATCATCCGGCGCCAGTTCGCCATGAAGAACACGATGGGCTACGCGATCAACGCGTTCCTCGACTTCGACGCGCCCGCGCAGCTGCTCGCCCACCTCGTCGTCGGCAGCGAGGGCACACTGGCCTTCGTCGCCGAGGCGACCTACCGGACCGTGCCGATCCTGCCGCGCATGGCCACGGCCCTCACCGTCTTCCCCGATCTGGATGCCGCGACCCAGGCCCTGCCCGAACTCGTCGCGACGGGTGCGGCAACCCTCGAGCTCATGGATGCCACCTCACTGCGCGTCGGGCAGTCGCTCGCGGGTGCCCCGCGCGAGATCACGGGCCTGACGGTGCGCGACCAGGCCGCGCTCCTCGTCGAGTACCACGGGCACGACGAGGACGAGCTGACAGCGCTCGTGGCGGGCGGCGCACGCGCACTCGCCGCACTCCCGCTCGAAGCCGCCGCGTCGTTCTCGACCGATGCGGCCGTGCGGGCTGCCGCGTGGAAGCTCCGCAAGGGTCTGTACGCGTCGGTGGCGGGAGCGCGTCCCAGCGGGACGACCGCCCTCCTCGAAGACGTCGTGGTGCCGGTCGAGCGCCTCGCCGCGACGTGCGCCCGTCTGCAGTCGCTGTTCGAGCAGTACGCCTACCGCGACAGCGTGATCTTCGGGCACGCCAAGGACGGCAACATCCACTTCATGCTGACCGACCGCTTCGAGTCGCCCGACCAGCTCACGCGCTACTCGGCGTTCACCGAAGACATGGTCGACCTCGTGCTCGGCGCCGGCGGCAACCTCAAGGCCGAGCACGGCACGGGACGTGTGATGGCGCCGTATGTGCGTCGCCAATACGGCGACGAGCTGTACGAGGTCATGCGCGAGCTCAAGGCGCTCTGCGACCCGAGCGGGATCCTCAACCCGGGCGTGATCATCGACGACGATCCGAGCGCCCACCTCCGGCACATCAAGCTGGCCGACCCGATCGAGCCCGAGGCCGACCGCTGCGTCGAGTGCGGGTACTGCGAGCCGGTCTGCCCGAGCAAGGATCTGACGCTCACGCCCCGGCAGCGCATCGTCACGCGCCGCGCGATCGCCCGGGCGGAGGCATCCGGTGATCAGGCCCTCGTCCGCGAGCTGGAGCGCGACTACGACTACGCCGGCATCGACACCTGCGCGGTGGACGGCATGTGCCAGACCGCCTGCCCCGTGCTGATCAACACCGGGAGCCTCGTCAAGCGGCTGCGACGGCAGGACGCCGGCCCAACGGCGAGCGCGGTATGGAAGGGCGCTGCCCACGCTTGGGGCGCCGCGACGCGCGTCGCGAGCGCCGGTCTCACGGTGGCCGAGAGCCTTCCGGCCGGGCTCGTCACCGCGACGACCGACCTCGGCCGCGCCGTCCTCGGCGCCGACACGGTTCCGCGCTATTCCGGCGACCTGCCCCGCGGCGGGCGGGCACGCGCGCGTCTCGGCGGCAGCGTCGGGGCGGGCGAAGGCGCGCCGGTCGCCGTGTACCTGCCGGCATGCGTCAACACCATGTTCGGACCCGCGGGCGACGGCGTCGGCGTGACCGAGGCGTTCCGCAGGCTCGCCGAGCGCGCGGGAGTGCGGCTTCTGGTGCCCGAGCAGGTCGACTCGCTGTGCTGCAGCACGCCGTGGACGTCGAAGGGCTACGCGGGTGGTCGCGAGGTGATGGCGGGGCGCGTGGCCGCGGCGATCGTGGAGTCATCGCGCGATGGCGAACTGACTCTCGTGACGGATGCCTCCAGCTGCACCGAGGGCTTCATCCATCTGCTCGCCGATGCCGGGGTCGACATCCGCGTCGAAGACGCCGTGGCGTTCACCGATCGCGTCCTGCTGCCCCGGCTCGGTACCCCGACGCCGCTCGTCGGCACGCTCGCCCTGCATCCGACGTGCTCGTCGACCCAGCTCGGGCTCGACCCGGCGCTGCGCCGCGTCGCGGGAGCCGTCGCCGACGAGGTCGTCGTGCCGGACGCCTGGTCGTGCTGCGGATTCGCGGGCGATCGCGGGATGCTGCATCCCGAGCTCACGGCGTCGGCCACGGCGTCCGAAGCGACGGAGGTGCGGGCGCTCGGCGCCGATGCGCACGCGTCATGCAACCGCACGTGCGAGCTCGGCATGACCCGCGCGACCGGCTCGGACTACCGGCACGTGCTTGAGCTCCTCGAGGAAGCGACCCGCCCGTAGCCGGCGCCGCCGACCCGATCGGCCTCAGCCGGCGGTCGACTCGCGGACGACGAGTTCCGGCTGGAAGCGCACCGTGCGCTCGTGCTCCCCGCCTGGAGCCTCGATGTCCTTGAGGAGCAGGTCGACGGCGGTGTAGCCGATGAGATGCGCCGGCTGGCGGATCGAGCTCAGCGGCACCACGGTGGCCGACGCGAAGTCGATGTCGTCGTAGCCGATCAGCGCGATGTCGCGCGGCACCTTCAGGTCGGACATGAGCGTGAAGGCCTGCAGCGCGCCGACCGCGAGCAGGTCGTTGGCCGCGAACACCGCGTCCGGACGGTCCGCCGCGGTCCGGGCCCGGAGCAACTCGCCCGCCTCGCGTCCTTGCAGCACCGAGAGGGCCGACATCTCGATGACCTCGAGGGTCGCACCGGGCACCTCGGCGATGGCGCGTCGCGCGCCCTCGAGGCGATCCGCCACCTGGCGGATCGAACCCGGGCCGCCGATGAAGGCGACGCGCCGGCGGCCGGTCGACAGCAGATGCGACACCGCGAGGTAGCCCCCCTCGACGTCGTCGACGGAGACCGACCCGAACGCCCGCGCCGAATCCTCGTGGTCGACGAGCACGACGGGCACACCGCCGGTGCGGAGACGCTCGAGCCGCCCGAGGTCGCCGTCGACCGGTGTGACGAGCACCCCGTTGACCCGCTGCTCACGAAACAGCTCGACGTACGCGTCCTCGCGATCGGAGCGCTCGTCGCTGTTGCCGAGCAGCACGCTCATGCCCGCCTCGGCGGCCCGGTCCTCCGCCCCGCGCGCGACTTCCGCGAAGAACGGGTTGCCCGCGTCGAGCACGATGAGCGCGATGCTGCGGCTGCGCCCCGCCCGCAGCTGACGGGCGGCGTCATTGCGCACGAAGCCGAGCTCCTCGATCGCCTGCGTCACGCGCTCGACGGTCGCGGGCGACACCTTCTCCGGCCGGTTGAGCACGTTCGACACCGTGCCGACGGAGACGGATGCCGCAGCCGCGACATCCCGCACACTCACCACCATGGCGCCCCTCCGACTTCCTGCCGCTGTCCGCGAGTGTAGGGCACAGCCGCGCCTCGGCATCGACGGGCCGCGGGCGGCGCGGCCGGGGAGGCGGTCGCCCGCCTCCCCGGCGGCCGGTCAGGCATCGACCCTCGCCTCCTCGCGCTGCGCCGACAGCTCGGCGAGACGCTCCGCGATCCGGCGCTGCGTGCCGGGTCCGGCGTGCATGAACAGCGCCTCGCCGAGCTCGCGGCGCTGCGACCACTTGGTGTTCGTGCGGAAGGCGTGCGCCGCCTCAGGCTTCGCCGCCTCGAGCACCTCGACGATCGCACGATATGCCTCCCGGTCGTCGATGACCTCCGCCAGAGTCGACTCGAGGCCGACGCGGGTGGCGGCGACCGGCGGTGCGGCATCCTGCACCTCCCACTCGTGGGTCCCCGACCCGACCTCGAGCTCGCGCCCGTCGGGGAGCACGACCACCGCCGTCGTGTTCGGCGGGACGACCGCCTCGACCCGCACCACGCCATCCCGGCGGCTCCAGCCGGCACCGGCGGTGCCGTAGGGGGTGAGGTGCTCGGCCCACGCGTGGTCGAAGTCCGTGAGCGGGTGCGGCTCGATGCGCAGCCGCGCGTACCCGGGCTCCTCCGGCGCGAGACCGGCGACGACGCGGTGCAGCCAGTCGCCGATCGCGCCCAGCGCATAGTGGTTGAACGAGGTCATCTCGCCCGGGTTGATCGAGCCGTCAGGCAGCATGGAGTCCCACCGCTCCCAGATCGTCGTCGCACCCATCGTCACCGGGTACAGCCACGACGGGTTCTCGGTCTGCGTGAGCAGGCGCCGCGCCGTCTCGAGGTGCCCGGTGCGGGTGAGGGCGTCCTGAATGATCGGCGTGCCGACGAATCCCGTGCCGATGCGGTAGCCCGACAGGCGTGTGAGCTCGGCCAGTCGCGCACCGAGCACCTGCTGCTGGTCGGCGGGCGCGATGTCGAACACGATCGCCATCGCGTACGCGGTCTGGGCGTCCGACATCATGCGGCCGGCCGGGGTCACGTACTCGGTGAGGAACGCGGTGCGCACCTCCTCGGCGATCGCCGCGTACTGCCGGGCCTCGTCGTCCTTGCCGAGGAGCGCCGCCGCGCGGGCGACGGCATCCGCCGACCGGAGGAGGTACGCCGACGCCACGATGTCGGCATCCGTCTTGGCGTTCGCCGGAAGGTGCGGGGGCGCATCGGGATCTAGCCAGTCTCCGAACTGGAACATGCCCTCCCACAGGCGACGCGGACCTGCGAGCTCGATGAGCGCGTCGGCCCAGCCCTTCATGCTCGGGTACTGGCGTCCGACGGTGGCGACATCGGCGTAGCGCTCGTGGAGCACCCACGGCACGATCGTCGCCGCATCGCCCCACGCGGCGGCGGGCCGGGCGGCGCCGAGCACGTTGGGCACGACGAACGGCACGACGCCGTCCACCTGCTCCAGCGCGAGGTCGCGCAGCCAGGAGTCGAGGAACCCGCGCACGTCGTAGAGGAACGACGCGGTGGGTGCGAACACCTGGATGTCGCCGGTCCAGCCGAGGCGCTCGTCGCGCTGCGGGCAGTCGGTCGGCAGGTAGAGGAAGTTGCCGCGCAGCCCCCACACGATGTTCTCGTGCAGCTGGTTGACGAGTGGATCGGATGCCTCGAACCAGCCGGTGCGCTCCATGTCGCTGTGGATCACGACCGCTGTGACGGCCGCCGGGTCGAACTCGCCGGGCCATCCCTCGACCTCGGCGTAGCGGAACCCGTGGAAGGTGAACTCGGGCTCCCATTCCTCGATCCCGTCGCCCGCGAGCGTGTAGTGGTCGGTCGCCGCGGCGGCACGCAGCGGCCGCGTGCCGAGCTCACCGTGCTCAAGCACCTCGGCATGCTTCAGCGTGACCTCGGCGCCCGCCGGACCCGACACCCGGATGCGCAGCCGCCCGACGAGGTTCTGCCCGAAGTCGAGCACCGTCTTGCCGCTCGGGGTGGTGATGACCTCCTGAACGCTCAGCTCTTCGATGCGCCGCACGAACGGCGACACCCGTGCCTCGGGCGCGTGGATCGGCTCCTGTTCGGCAGCCGCCTCCCAGCCCTCGGCCGCGAAGCCCGCCTCGGCGAAGCCGCGGCCCTCGCCGTCGACGAGCGCCAAGCGGGCGTCGTAGTCCTCGCCCGCGTAGAGCCCGCTGGCGGTGATCGGTCCGGTCGACGCCTGCCACGAGGCATCCGTCACCACCCACTCGCTCGATCCGTCGGCGTACTCGACGAGCAGCTGCGCGGCGAACCTCGGCTGGTCGCCGTAGAGCGGGCGCGCACTGTCGCGGAACCCGAAGCGCTCGGTCGCCCACGCTCCGGCCACCCGCACGCCGATCGCGTTGCTCCCCTCCGCGATGAGGGCGGTGACGTCGGTCGTCTCGTGGATCGTGCGCTGCTCGTACGGCGTCCAGCCCGGCTTCATCACCTGGTCGTCCACGTCGACGCCCCCGATCGCCACCTGGTACACGCCGACCGCGGTCGCGTAGAGGGTGGCGCGGGCGACCGGACCGGTCGCCTCGAACTCGGTGCGGAGGTACGCGGGCTGCGCGGTCTCGGACGGCGAGGCCAATCCGATGGTCGCCGCCTGCCATTCGTCGGCGCCGAGGAAGCCGGCCACGACGCGGCGCGGCGCGCTCCACTCACCCTGCGCACGGTCTTCGCCGGTCACCCGCACGCGCAGCGACACCTGCTCGCGCGGCGCGAGCGGAGCGAACGGCCAGGCGACGCGCGTGGAGGCGCGCCCGTCGATGTGGTGCGTCGACGGGTCGCCGTCACGCGTGAGCTCGATGTCGGCGCCCGCCTGCAGCCAGTCCGGCGTCGTGGTCTCGGTGCGCCAGCCGAGCTCGGGGGCGGGCGACGCGACGACGTCGCTGCCGTGCGGTGCGTCGATGACGATGTACGGAACGGGGCTGCTCATGGCACTCCTCTGGGGATGGTCGGTGTGGTGGGGATCGTCTGGGGGCACGGATGTCGAGATCAGGCCGGCACGACGGCGCCGGATGCCGCGACCGCGGGTGCGGTGACGACGATGCGGTGCGTGCCGTGGCGGAGCTCGGCGGGCGCCGGGGCCCCGCCGACGGTGGCGGTGGATTGCGCCGTGACGGGGAGATCGAGCAGGGCGCGCGCGCCGAACGGCACCTCGAGCGTGGCTTCGAACACCCCGCCGTCGACGCGCCAGTCGATCGCCAGACGGCCCTGTGGGGTGTCGATCGACGCCGACGCGTGCGACAGCCCGACCGCGGGCCGCGGGGCGACGTGCACGGTGCGATACCCGGGATCGTCGGCATCCGGAGCGAGGCCCGCCACCGTGCGGTACACCCAGTCGATCATCGCCCCATAGGCGTAGTGGTTGAACGAGAGCATGCCGGTGTCGTCCTCGGACGCGTCCTCGGTCGGCAGGGCGTCCATCGCGCCCGAGTGGATGCTGCCGTCGGGCAGGATCGCGTCCCAGCGCTCCCACACGGTCGTCGCGCCGCGGTCGACCTGGTACAGCCACGACGGCGCCTCACGGCGGAGCAGCATGAGGTACGCCTCGTCGAGGTGGCCGCTGCGCGACAGCGCGAAGAGCACGAGCGGGGTGCCGAGGAAGCCCGTGGCGATACGGCCGCTCTCACGGCGCACGTTCTCGGCGAGGCCGTCGGCGATCTCGGCCCGGCGTCCGGTGGGCGCGAGTCCGAATTCGAGGGCGATCGCGGCACCGCTCTGCGTGAGGACCGCCTCCTCACCCCAGCGCTCGAAGGTGGCGGCGGTGACGCGGTCGGCGAGCGCGTCGTACTCCGCGGCGCTGTCCTCGTCACCGAGGATCCGCTCGGCGCGGGCGAGCAGACGAGCCGAGTGCGCGTAGAACGCGTTCGACACGAAGTCGCTCGAGACCTTCGCCTCCCACGGCCGGTCGCCGGGCGCATCGGGATCGAGCCAGTCGCCGAACTGGAAGTCGCCGGTCGGCAGCACGATGCCGTCGCCGGCGCGGCGGCGGAGGTGCTCCACCCAGCGCCGCATGCTGCCCCGCTGGCGCGCGAGCACCTCCGTCGATCCGTACGACTCGTACACCGCGAGCGGCACGATGGTCGCGGCATCCGCCCATCCCGCACGGCCCATGTTCTCGGTCGGCACGCCGCCCATCAGCATGTCCTGCGGGCGGATGATGTCGGGCACGACCGCCGGCACGCCGCCGGAGTCGGTCTGGTCGATCTCGAGGTCGCGCAGCCACGACATCCAGAACGCCTCGGTGTCCATGAGCGTGTTCACCGTCGCGGCGAACGCCTGGGCGTCACCGGTCCAGCCGAGGCGCTCGTCGCGCTGCGGGCAGTCGGTCGGCACTGACACGAAGTTGTCGCGCTGCGACCAGAAGACGTTCGAGTGGAAGCGGTCGAGCGCCTCGTGCGATGACGAGAACGTGCTGCGGGGAGCGAGGTCGCTCGAGATGGCGACGGCGGTCGCCGAGACGACTTCGGCGCCCTCGACGTCGGCGTAGCGGAAGCCGTGGAACGTGAACGCCGGCTCGAGCGTGTGCTCGCCGTCGCGATCGAGCGTGTAGACGTCGGTGGCCTTCGCCGACCGCAAAGCCTTCACGTGCAGGTCGCCCGAGGGCTCGAGCACCTCCGCGTGGCGCACGGTCACGACATCGCCGGCGTGGCCGCGAACGGTCAGTCGCACCCAGCCCGACACGTTCTGCCCGCCGTCGAGGCGCGTGCGTCCGTCGTGGGCGGAGGCCTGCATGGGCAACTCGGCGACGACGCGTACCGGCGCTGTGGACCGCGGCTCGAACCGTGCCGGGTCGATGTCGATGACGGATGCCGCGCGCCAGCCGTCCGGGGCGAAACCCGGCTGGTGAACGGCGGGGTCGTCGAGGCGCAGGTCGGTCACGGTGCCGTCGTAGATGCTGGCGCTGCGCACGGCTCCGAAGCCGGCCTGCCACGAGGCATCCGTCTTCGCCACGATCTCGCCGTCGGCCTCGAGCTGCGCGAGGGCCCCGGTCCGATCACCGTAGATCGCCTGGCGCCGCGCGAAGCCGAAGCTGCCGCGGTACCAGCCGTCGGCCACGGCGAGCACGACGACGTTCGTCCCCTCGCGCAGCAGCGGGGTGACGTCGACGGTGTCGACGAGGACGCGCTCCTGGTACGAGGTCCAGCCGGGCGTGAGCAGCGCATCGGTGGCGCGCGCGCC